>CAURFY010000398.1:0-3028 GCA_963524115.1 uncultured Bacillus sp. | reverse complement strand
CCCATAACTTCATTAATAGCATTTTTCTTAGCTAATTTTATAATAAATTTGCAAGTAATCCCATATAAAAATTCTAATCAAAAGTAGATGATACATATGAATCCCCATTTTCGTGCTCCAATTATTTTATCAGAATCATATTTTTTCTACCCAATAAAAAGAGGCATAAGCCGTTAAGCTTCTGCCCCTCTTCTCTCGTTTAGAAATCCTAATCTTCAAATTGGTAAAGCGGAGTACTAAAGTAGCGTTCACCATTGTCAGGAATAATCGCAACGACTTTCTTCCCTTTACCAAGCTCTTTAGCAACTTTTAATGCAGCATAGATGGCTGCCCCACCAGATACACCAGCAAGGATCCCTTCTTTTTTAGCAGTATTGCGTGCTGCCTCATAAGCTTGATCACCTGTAACCTGAATAATTTCATCGTATACATCCGTATCTAATACTTTTGGTACAAAACCTGCTCCAATTCCTTGGATTTTATGAGGTCCTGGTTTTCCTCCAGATAATACAGGTGAATCAGATGGTTCAACTGCATATACTTTAATGTTTGCATATTTTTCTCGAAGTACTTGTCCGACACCTGTAATTGTACCACCTGTGCCGATCCCAGCGATAAACGCATCTAATTGTTCGCCTGCTTGTTCTGCAATTTCTTTTCCAGTTGTTCTGTTGTGAACTTCTGGGTTGGCTAAATTGTTGAATTGTTGTGGCACGAAATAACCATTTTCTTTAGCTAACTCTTCCGCTTTACGAATAGCCCCACCCATACCCTCTGGTCCAGGTGTCAATACTAATTCAGCACCATAAGCACGAAGGAGATTGCGGCGCTCCAAACTCATAGTTTCCGGCATTACTAAAATAGCTTTATAACCCTTTGCTGCTGCAATCATTGCCAAACCAATACCAGTATTTCCGCTTGTTGGCTCAATAATAGTTGACCCTGGTTTTAAACTTCCGTCTTCTTCTGCAGCTTCGATCATTGCAAGTGCAATACGGTCTTTAACGCTACTCCCAGGATTAAAGTACTCTAATTTTAAATACACATCTGCACTGTTTTCATCAACAACACGATTTAATTTCACGATTGGCGTTTGTCCTACTAAATCTGCAACTGAATTTGCTACTTTTACCATTTTCTCTCCACCTCTTAATCCGAGTATTTATATAGGTTTTATTAAAGTAAATCTACCAATTTTCTGTGTATTTGTCAACTACCTTATGCAAAAAATCCAAATATTCATGATAATTTTCATATAAATGGCTAATTTGGTAAAAAAATAGGGCATCCTGCTGTTTAGACTGACAGACACCCCACAAAGATTGCTTGATTAACCATCAGGTTAACTAATCCTTTTTATTCCCATAAAACCAGTCTACCCTTGCCTCTTTCCAGAAAATATCCGCAGAAACAGACATGTCCATCTGTTCAAGCGCTAATTGGCGACGGATCTGATTCTTGACCTCATTGTAAGAATATTTTTTTTCTGGAATTCGTTCATGAAAGAGGTAAACTGCGTAACCTTCGTCTGTTTTGAAAGACTGAGTCCATTTCCCGGGTTTTAGACTCTTTATCTTTTCCATTGCATCATTGGATATTCTTTCGTCCTCTTCATTTACATAACCAATGTCACCACCCTGATTGGCGGAAAACTCATCAATTGAACGCTCCATCGCTAGAACTGAAAAACTAGAACCTTGCCCTAATTCTTTAATAGTTTGTTCTGCTTCTTTTTTTGAATGAACGATAATTTGGGATAGATGATAAGAAGTAGGCACGACAAAAAGGCTTTTGTTCTTGTCATAATACTTTTTCATTTCTTTATTTGACACGACAGCATCCTTGGTTAGAATCTCTTCAAGTAACAGACTGTACTGAATTTGTTGACGCAGCTTTTCTTCATTTTGATTTTGGCCTTGAGTATAGGTTGTGGTTTTTAAAAGTGTTACTTCTCGGTCAATATCTTTTTCTTTTACACTGATATTATACTTCTTTGCCATCTGTTCTATTACCTTTTGATCAATTAAATCCTTTAAAATGCTTTTTCCATATCTTGCTTCCATTTCATTAAGCCACTCCTGGCGCGAAATGGAAGCACTTCCTATGGACGCAACGGTTTCCCGGTTGTTTTGGAGCCATTGGGGTTTTAAAAGTACGACTGTAAAGGTCAAAATATTTAGGATAACAAGCCCTGCTATAATCAGCATGTAATGCTTTTTTCTCACGTGTCTTCCTCCAACGTTTCTCCGTTATTTAGCCTCTATACTTAATTCCTCTAACTCTTCCCTTGAGAATAAATATTTTTCATTACAGAAATGGCAGTGGACCTCTGCTTGTCCATCCTCCTCGATCATATCCCTTATCTCAGCTTTTCCTAAACCAATGAGCGCACTGGCAAAACGCTCCTTCGAACAATTACACGAAAAAGAAACAGGCAATGTCTCAAGAAAATGGACATTTCCTTTACCTAGAACTTCTTCTAACAGCTCTTCCGGATTAAGTCCCTTCTGAATCAAACTTGATACAGCCGGGATTTCTTTAAGCTTCTGTTCAATCATTACGATTGTTTCTTCCTGTGTATCCGGCATCAGTTGAATGATAAATCCACCTGCTGCCAAAATTGAATTATCAGGATTTACAAGGACGCCAACACCTACAGATGAAGGGACTTGTTCTGATGTGGCAAAGTAATAGGAAAAGTCTTCTCCTAGCTCCCCTGACACGATTGGGACTTGGCCACTAAAAAAATCTCTCAGACCGATATCCTTAACAACCGTTAACGTTCCATTTTTCCCAACAGCTTTACCAACATTAAGCTTTCCTTGGGCATTTTGTTCAAAGTGGATATGAGGATTGGTAACATATCCTCTAACCTCACCTTTTGCATTACTATCTACTAATATCGGCCCAATAGGACCTCCACCTTCAATCTTTATTGTAAGCTTTTGATCGCCCTTTAACATAGCACCCATGATGACACCCGCGGTCATGGTCCGTCCTAAGGCTGCAGAGGCAATAGGCCATGTAT
>CAURFY010000397.1:0-3031 GCA_963524115.1 uncultured Bacillus sp. | reverse complement strand
ATGCTGCGCGGGTCTACGATTTCAGCTTCAATCCCTTGTTTAGAAAGTCGTTCGGCTGCCTCTATAGCAGTATGGACCTGCTTTCCAATAGCAACAATCGTTAAATCCGCCCCAGCGCGCTTAATTTCAGCTTTCCCTAGCGGTATTGTGTAATATCCTTCCGGAACTTCCCCTGTCATGTTATACAAGGTCTTATCCTCAAAAAAGATGACCGGATCGTTATCCTCAATCGAAGCAAGTAGTAAACCCTTTACATCATAAGGGGTAGAAGGAACAACAACCTTCAATCCCGGAATGCTAGCAAACATGGCATATAGACTTTGAGAGTGCTGAGCTGCAGCGCGATTACCAGCTCCATGCATCGTTCTAATTGTAACTGGAACTTTTGCTTTCCCTCCGAACATATAGCGGAATTTTGCACCTTGGTTCATGATTTGATCTAAACAGACTCCGACAAAGTCGTTAAACATTAGCTCGGGGACTGGACGTAAACCGGTTGTCGCAGCAGCCATAGCTGCTCCAATTAGCCCAGATTCAGTAATAGGTGTATCAAGGACACGATTTCTTCCAAATTGCTGGACAAGGCCTTTTGTAACACCCATTACCCCGCCCCATGCTTCACTATCCTTTAGGTGAGCGAGTGTCGCTCCGCCAGCCACATCTTCTCCCATTAAAATTACGTTTTCATCTCTTTGCATCGCAAGTTTTAAAGCTTCATTTACTGCATCGGAAAAGCTTAATTTTCTTTCCATATCAATTTCCTCCTTGAATTAATATGAGACGTAAACGTCAGTTAACAACTCACTTGCGTCAGGATAAGGGCTTTCTTCAGCAAATCTGATTGCTTTTTCTACCTCATCTCTAACAAGCGCTTCTAATGACATTAATTCCTCTTCTGCCATTAGCTCATTATCTAGGATATATTTTCTGAACTTCAATATGGCATCTCTTTCTTGAAGATTCTCTCTCTTTTCTTGTTCAGTTTTATATTTTTGAGCATCACCTTCAAAATGACCATAGTTTCGGTAGGTGACACATTCAATTAATGTTGGTCCTTCACCTCGTCTTGCTCTTTCAATCGCTTCTTTAGCAGCTTCGTAAACGGCAACAACATCTTTTCCGTCGACTCTAATACCTGGAATATTATAAGCAATAGCACGATCCGCGATGGTTTTACAGCTAGATGCATAGGTAAATGGTGTTGCTTCAGCATAACCGTTATTTTCGGCAACAAAAATAACCGGAAGTTTCCAAATTGCTGCTAAATTGACCCCTTCATGAAAAGTTCCTTGATTGTTTGCGCCATCGCCAAAAAAGCAAACACTCACATCTCCTGTATTTTTATACTTCGAAGTTAGCGCAGCTCCGCAAGCAAGTGGAAATCCTCCCCCAACAATCCCATTTGCCCCAAGCATCCCTTTGTGCAAATCGGCAATATGCATGGAGCCACCTTTACCTTTACAAAGACCAGTAATTTTCCCGTAAATTTCTGCCATCATCCCATTTAAATCACAGCCTTTGGCAATACAGTGACCGTGTCCGCGGTGCGTGCTGGTAATTTTATCGGAATCGTGTAGGTGGGCACAAAGTCCGACGGCTACTGCTTCTTCACCAGCATATAAGTGAACAAAGCCGGGAAGCTTTCCTTGTGCAAAAATTTCATGAACCCTGTCCTCAAAAATACGAATTTCCAACATTTTCCGGTACATCCATTCCGCTTTTCCCATTGTGATATTAGTTCTCATTTCTAATGCTGTTTTCACCATTAAATCCCCCTAACGAATGAATTTTGATGAAAGAAAAAAACGTTCGAATCCTTCTACTTTACTAAATGCATAAATCGTGCCAAGTTGAAAAGATTGATATATACTACTTTTTGAGCTAATAAAAAAAATAAAGGTGGACATTTGTCTCAAATTGTCCACCTTTGTCCATTAATTCTATAAAGCCAAAAACAAATGAGGAGCTACCCCTCTTTAGCTAAAGGGTAACTCCTCATTTGTTTTAAATCATTATTTTTGGGTTTGTAGCTCTTTTTCAACAGTTTTTAAATCTTTACGAATGGTTGCTTGTGCTGCTGCTAGACGTGCAAGCGGAACACGATAAGGTGAACAACTAACATAATCTAATCCTGCATTGTAGCAGAATTCAATTGAACTCTTCTCTCCACCATGTTCTCCACAAATACCAGTTTTTAATTGTGGTTTCGTTTGACGGCCTAATCTAACACCTGTCTCAACAAGCTTTCCAACCCCATCTTGGTCAAGGACTGCAAATGGGTTTTCTGGAAGAACCTTTTGCTCAGTATATGCTTGTAAAAACTTACCTTCAGCATCATCACGGCTATATCCAAAGGTTGTTTGAGTTAAATCATTTGTACCAAATGAGAAGAAATCAGCTTCTTCCGCAATTTTATCAGCAGTTAGGGCCGCTCTAGGAATTTCAATCATGGTTCCAATTGGATAATTAAACTCCATACCTGTTTCTTCTTGAACTTGACGGGCAGCATCGATCACAAGCTGACGCATTTCCTTCAACTCATTTACATGACCTACTAGTGGGATCATAATTTCAGGTTGAACCTTAAGTCCTTTTTCAGCGACCTTTGCCACTGCATAAAAGATGGCTTTTGCTTGCATTTCATAAATTTCAGGGTGAATCATTCCTAAGCGGCATCCACGAAGTCCAAGCATTGGATTAAATTCATCCAATTGACGGACTTTCTTAAGAATGAGTTCTTTTTCTTTCAATTCTTTAGAATCTGGGTCTGTAATTTGAAGCTTCGTTACTTCCACGATGAGTTCTTCCTTATCAGGTAAGAACTCATGTAAAGGAGGATCCAATAATCGAATCGTAACAGGTAAGCCTTGCATTGCCTCAAAGATTCCTTCGAAATCACCTTGTTGCATTGGTAACAGTTGATCTAAAGCTTCCTTCCGGTCATCAAAGTTTGAAGCCATAATCATTTTTTGAACGATTGGAATTCGTTTAGGGTCCATAAACATGTGCTCTGTCCGGCACAAGCCTACAC
>CAURFY010000396.1:0-3037 GCA_963524115.1 uncultured Bacillus sp. | reverse complement strand
ATTGAAAATGGTCTGGGAGCAACAAAGGTGATCAAGCTTTTGCGTCTTGTACTCGATAAAGTACAAAAGTATCTTGCAAATGCAATGTACTTTTTAAGCAATGAACTGTGAGGTTCATTGGAACTAGAGTGGTAACGCGAAACTTCGCCTCTAAAATAGGGGAGAAGCTTTTTTTATGGCCCAAAACCAAATCAATCATGCATCCATCTGGTGGAAATCCCGACGCGCGCAGGTGGGTTTCCAAAATGAATTATGGAAAAATATGAAATTATCAAAAATATTTAAAACAGCAACTTTAGGACTTGTAGCTACAGCACTAGTAGCGTGCGGAAACAATAATTCTCAATCAGGAGAGTCAAAAACAACAACAGCAGAAAAATCAGAAGATAAAAAAATTACGGTAGTTGCTTCACCAGCACCTCATGCTGAAATTTTAGAAGCTGCAAAACCGATTCTAGCAAAAGAAGGTTATGAATTAGAAATTAATATCGTCAACGACTATGTGACTCCAAATAATATTGTTTATGGTGGAGATGCTGATGCAAACTACTTCCAACATACCCCATATCTTGAAAAATTCAATAAAGAGCACGGTCAAGACTTAGTATCAGTTGGGAATGTACACATTGAACCAATGGCAATTTATTCTAAGAAATACAAATCAATCCAAGAATTACCAGAAAATGCTGTAGTTTATGCTTCAACGAATCCTGCTGAAGTAGGACGTTTCTTAAGCTTCTTTACAAAAGCTGGATTAATTAAGTTAAAAGAGGGAGTTAACCCAGTTACTGCAGGACTAAGCGATATTGCGGAAAATCCAAAAAACATCCAAATTAAAACTGAAATTGCTCCTGAATTACTAGTTTCTACTTATGAAGCAAATGAAGGGGATGCAGTAATTATTAACTCAAACTTTGCGATTGATGCAAAACTTTCACCAGTTAAAGACTCAATTGCTTTAGAAGATCAAAGTTCTCCATATGCGAACTTAATCGCAGTGAAACCATCAGAAAAAGATAGCGCAAAAATTAAAGCATTAATTAAAGTGTTGCAAAGTGAAGAAATCCGTAAATTTATTAGCGAGAAATATACAGATGGTTCTGTAGTTCCTGCGAAATAATGTGATATACTATTAATAGAAACAAGAGGAGTGGAAAGCCGTTAAGGGATGTGCCTTGGACTTTCCACTCTTTTTTAACAGTTGAAGGAGTGAAGAGATGATTAAAGTGGAACACGTGTCGAAAACTTATAAAGCAAAACAAGGCACGGTTGAGGCAGTGAAAGATGTCTCTTTAGAAATTAGCCGAGGGGAAATTTTGGGGATTATTGGTTTTTCAGGTGCTGGTAAAAGTACACTCATCCGTTTGTTGAATGGGTTAGAATCAGTTACCAGTGGACGAATTTCTATCAATGGAAAAGACATTACCAAATTAAAACGAAAAGCTTTATTAAAAGAACGCCAAAAAATTGCGATGATTTTCCAACATTTTAACCTACTTTGGTCTAGAACCGTGGAAGAAAATATTACTTTCTCTCTTGAAATTGCAGGTGTTGCTAAAGATGCCCGTAATCGTAAAGTGAAAGAATTGATTGAATTAGTGGGCTTAAGTGGTCGTGAAAAAGCTTATCCTTCAGAATTATCTGGAGGACAAAAGCAACGTGTGGGAATCGCTCGTGCACTCGCAAATGACCCGGAAGTATTACTTTGTGATGAAGCAACGAGTGCTTTGGATCCTAAAACGACCAAAGATATTCTTAAATTGCTAGTAGAAATCAATGAGAGATTAGGGTTGACGATTGTGTTGATTACACATGAAATGCATGTTGTTCGTCAAATTTGTCATCGTGTAGCCGTGATGGAAGAAGGTCGAGTGGTTGAGAGTGGAGAGGTTATTGAAGTATTCAAGAATCCTAAACAACCTATTACAAAACAATTCGTTGGGGAAGAACGAGTGGAAGACGAAATGGAAGAAGTATTTAGTCACTTAGCCACCTCTCTTCGTCCTGGTGTAGTTGTACGTATTCAATATTTAGGAGAGCGAACAGGAGATGCTGTTCTATCCGAAGCAATTCGAAAACTAGATGCGACTGTATCAATTTTACAAGCAAAAGTGAATATAACCCAAAAAGGTGTGCTGGGTAGTATGATTATTCTGATTGAAGAAAACGAAGAAAAAGCAGAAGCAGTTATTCAATACCTTCAAAAAGCAGAAATTATTGTGGAGGTGTTAGAGAATGTTTAATGTATTTTTAGCTCAAACGAGTATAGAAGAATTATTTAAACAAATGTTTTCTTTTGAAAACGTGAATTGGAATGAAGTGATCAAGGCGACTAATGAAACATTATATATGACCTTTATTCCAACTTTTTATGTTTTTGTCATTGGTTTGCTACTAGGTATTTTGCTATTTTTAACGGGGAAAGGACGTAGTCTCCAAAATAAGTTTGTTCATTTTATTTTAGGAGGCATTATCAATGTGTTCCGTTCTATTCCGTTTATTATCTTGTTAACCTTGCTGATGCCATTTACAAAGGCGATTATGACCACTATTATTGGTCCAAAAGGGGCAATTCCTACCTTAGTGATTAGTGCAGCTCCATTCTATGCTCGACTAGTCGATATTGCTTTAAATGAAATTCCTTCTGGAGTGATTGAAGCAGCTGAGTCGATGGGGGCGAATACTCGTCAAATTATCACAAAGGTTTTAATTCCAGAATCTTTACCAGCTCTTGTCTCAGGAATTACGGTAACCGCCATTGCACTTGTAGGTTCCACTGCTGTAGCCGGTGCAATCGGAGCAGGTGGATTAGGAAACCTTGCTTATATGATTGGATTTACTAGAAACAAACAAGATATCATTTTTGTGGCAACAGTAGCTATCCTTGTTTTAGTATTCATCATTCAAATTATTGGAGATTTAACCGTCAAAGCAATAGATAAACGATAGGATACGAGGAAAAGCGTTCAGAAAAGGAACACTGGACCGGAGCGACGCAAAGAACGTGAAACTTTCTGCGGCCGACTCCGGGAAGTGG
>CAURFY010000395.1:0-3050 GCA_963524115.1 uncultured Bacillus sp. | reverse complement strand
AGTACCCGTTGTGATGACCACTGTTTTCGAACGATACATTGCTCCCGTTTTTGTCATCATCCCTTTGCATATTCCATCTTCAACGATTAGCATTTCAGCCATTCCTTGGAGCAAAGTAATATTAGGCTCATTTTCAAGCGTCTTTTTCATTTCATGCTGGTAGGCAAACTTATCGGCCTGTGCCCTTAATGCCCTTACTGCCGGACCTTTTCCGGTATTCAACATTCGCATTTGTATATAGGTTTTATCGATATTTTTTCCCATTTCTCCACCAAGGGCATCAATTTCACGAACGACAATCCCCTTCGCGGGACCCCCAATTGATGGGTTACATGGCATAAAGGCAACCATGTCTAAATTGATAGTGATCACTAAAGTTTTTGCTCCAAGGCGTGCTGCAGCAAGTCCTGCTTCACAGCCAGCGTGCCCTGCACCGATGACAATCACGTCATAATTTCCGGCCTCATATTGCATTAAGATAATCTCCTAACTATTTATTAAAATTTTTCATTATATCCGATCTTCTTATTTTCCCAAACAAAATTGGGAGAAGAGTTGGTCTATTAGACTCTCATGAACGCTCTCTCCGATGATTTCTCCAAGCAATTCCCAGGTTCTCGTTACATCAATTTGTACAATATCAATTGGAATCCCAAGATCAATTCCGGTAATAGCTTCCTCAATAGCATGAACGGCCTGATTTAATAAGGCAATATGGCGGCTGTTTGAAACATATGTTAGATCTCCAGCTTCAATCGAACCCGCAAAAAACAAAGCGGCAATCGCTTCCTCGAGCTCATCAACACCACGATCATCTAATAAAGAAGTAGTAACAATCTTATGATTTAACGCGAGTTCCTTAACCGTTTCCAAATCTATTTGCTGCGGTAAATCTGTCTTATTTATAATTACGATAACATCCATACCTTCAACTGCTCGAAAAATATTACGGTCCTCTTCTGTGAACTCATCAGAATAATTTAATACAAGTAAAATCAAATCAGCCTCTTTTAAAACCTGTCTTGAACGTTCAACACCGATTCTTTCAACAATATCCTCTGTTTCACGAATTCCTGCAGTATCTAACAGCTTTAAGGGTACACCGCGAACATTCACATATTCTTCAATCACATCTCTAGTTGTTCCAGGAATGTCCGTTACAATCGCCTTATTTTCATGAACCAAGCTATTTAACAACGATGACTTTCCAACATTCGGGCGTCCAATAATAACAGTTGAAAGACCTTCGCGGAGAATTTTTCCTTGCTGAGAGGTTTGTAAAAGCCTTTCAATTTCATTTCGAACATATGTAGCTTTTTCAATTAACATCGCATGAGTCATTTCTTCTACATCATCATATTCCGGATAATCTATGTTAACCTCGACTTGTGCGAGGATTTCTAAAATTTCCTGGCGCAGCTTTTGAATCAATTTAGAAAGGCGACCTTCCATTTGTCCAAGTGCTACATTCATTGCTCGATCCGTTTTAGCACGAATTAAATCCATTACGGCTTCGGCTTGTGATAAGTCAATCCGTCCATTTAAAAACGCCCGTTTTGTAAATTCGCCAGGTTCTGCTAGCTGGGCTCCAAAATTTAACACTAATTGTAAAACACGGTTCACAGACACGATTCCACCGTGACAATTAATTTCAACAACATCCTCTTTAGTAAAGGTCCTAGGACCCTTCATCACTGAAACCATAACCTCTTCAACTGTTTGTTCGGTTTTGGGATCAATCAAATGCCCATAATGAATCGTATGTGATTGCACATTCGAAATCCTTTTTTCGTTCACTCCCCGAAAAAGCTTATCAACAATTGAAATTGCCTCATCCCCGCTTAATCGGACAATTGCAATCGCTCCCTCTCCCATTGGAGTAGAAATTGCAGCAATTGTATCAAATTCCAAATTGTTTCCCCTCCATATCAACAGATTTCGCACTATATTATCCTTGAATTGCTAATCATCCATCCATTTTCTGTTTGTAACTCTAAATTACTAGAATACCACAAGCAACTTTCATTCAAAAGTCCCAGCACGCGGTTATCCACAATAAGGATTTATTATGACTTATTTTAACTTATCCACATGTGAATAACAATAAAACGCAGCATTTTGCCTTTTCTTTTTAACTAATAGTTGTCCAGTTGTGAATAGATGATTTTTTCTCAGTTATTTTCTCAAAAAAAAAACCACTCCTGAGGATAACGGGTTCCGTTTCCTATCACAAAATATGAATTTACAAGTAAAAATGTATAGTAAAATGCATATCAAAAAGCACCGCGGATGCGGTGCCTTTTGTCGTTTTTTAAAGAAATATCATAATCCACTGAGAACTTGGATATTCCTAATTAGTCAGTATACAGAAACAAAGAAATCTCCATTATCAAACACACTAAAACAATAACCAAAATAACAATATTGAATTTCCTGTATTTAATCCAATGTTTTTTAAAATCCTGCCTTAATTCTTTCGTAGAGTTTAAAGCGATAACTATAATTAAAAATGAAATGAAATAACCGAATCCAATGAAGTGGTCCATAATTGGTGTGAGTATCGCTAATATAATAATTAATACCCAAAACCATCCTTTTTCGTTTGCCTTCATTTAAAAACCTCCATTCGAGATAAAACCATACTTTTCTTCTATCCCTCCTTGATGAACTTTCCACAATCATATTGATTAAAATGGGCAGTCGTAAAAGATGGACTTACTACCGTTTATAAATAATATCTCGCCAACTATATACTCTATCTGCTATTCCAATTCTTTGTGCAGGCGTTAGTTCCTCTTCAAAGGATTTATAAGGCTGACAAAAGTTATAGTAGGTTCGTAAAATCGTGATTGCCATTTGTGCATATTTAGGATTGAAATTGCTATAGATGTATGATTTTCCGTCGCCCCTAGAAGTCACCAACGGACGTTCCAAAATTGATAAGCTACGCCTAATTTCCTGCAAAAAGGAATTTACGGCATTGTCATTAGCCCTTACAATCAGTCTTGCTAGATGTTCATTCGATAACCTTGAGGTATCGGTCAGACCAT
>CAURFY010000394.1:0-3051 GCA_963524115.1 uncultured Bacillus sp. | reverse complement strand
CAACGCGTAATAGCCTCGGTGTTTACTTTTTCCACTGGTTTAATACCCATATTGGATAATGGGAAAATTGCACTTATCCACCCTTTTATATAAATCCGTAATTACAGAATCGGCGATATTTTGAATCATCTTCACCGCATCGGTAATAAATGGACCTTTATTTAACATAATACAATCAGACCTTAATCCCATATAAGCATCCGTTAATTCAGTTCTCGTTGGTATCCCCTTTTTTGCTAGCCGGTCAAGAACCCCAGTTGCCCAAATCACAGGAATATGGCCAGCCTGACAAAGCCTTAAAATACTCTCCTGAACATGGGTCAGTTCCTCATAACCGATTTCTACAGCTAGGTCGCCTCTTGCAATCATCACTCCAAAAGAATCGAAATTCAGTCCCTCCAACATGATTTTAGTTAAGTGAAAAACAGACGCTTTCGTTTCAATTTTTGCAACCACTCCGATTTTTTTATCGGTCAAAACCTTTAAATAATCCCTTAGTTTTACCAGATCCATTGGGTGATGGACAAAGGATACCCCAATAATATCTGCTAGCTCACAAAGAATAGGCAAGATACGAACATCATCACTAGTTAAAGAAGGAACATTCAGATAAACTAATGAATCAGGAAGGTTTACACCCTTCCCTTCTTTTAGTTTCACTATCTCTGTTTGTGTATCGATAATTTTTATTTCGATATAATTTTCTTCCTTCCTACAGACCTCCCCGAAAACCTTACCATCGTCTAAATATGCCCTATCGCCAATTGCGACATTTCTTAAAGCTTTCGGAGTGGTAATGGAAATGGCAGCTGGTTCAAATTCAGTTTTCTGATGTCCTAAAAAAGTGGGTTCCACAAAAATCCTGAGAATATCACCTTTCCTTACTTTCAAAGTATTGTATTCTGAACTAAATCTACCAATTCGTATCTTCGGTCCTGCCAGATCCATATAGATTTTACAAAGTGAAGTTTTTGAGGGATTTTCTTGCATATAAAATTTTTCAGCAACCCTTACTTGTTCCACCATTTGGTTCCAGACCAAAGGATGATCATGGGCGCAATTAATTCGAGCAATTCTCATCCCCGCCCGTATTAAATCCGAAAAAATAGTAGGATTGTCTAGCATAGAGCAATCAAGCGTTACCATGATGGTTGGGGAGTTACCATTCGATCTCGACCCGAGAAGACTCCGGTTTCTACTCTCTTTAATCCTCCTTGCTTCTTCTGTATCTAAATAATTGAATGTCCCACTTGTAATTGGATAATGTATGTTGTTAATCATTTTTCTCAGTGAAAATAATACGTGAGGGTGGATATCATTGAATGAGGAGAGCCCTTCTCGCATTACCGCTTGATCCATTTCTTTTGTTCTAAGTTTTTCTAATGCAATATAGGCACTAATATTTTGACTGCTTATCGGTACTTCTTGATAGTTAATATTTTGAGGATCAGATTCATTTACCTTTTTCACAATTTCATTATACAGTTCGATAAGCTGATATCTCAATTGTACTCTAGAGCTTATTGTTTGTGTTTGCTCAAAATTAACGTTCTGCATGGGTTTCACCTCTTCTACTATACTTACCTAAAAGACATATTATGAATAGCAGAAAGGAAAGGTGTGAAGTTAATAATAAACAGTTTTTAAGACATGTTTAACCTTGGCAATGAAATAGGGAGCACAGCGTGACGAGCGGAGCATTTTCCACCCCGCTTTTTTTAATAATAATCATCGTAAATTTTTCTCAATAAATCGTTGTTCTTCCACAGGTGTCAATAAACGGCTGGCTTTACCAACGTTACCATCGAGATAATCCCAAATGTTATTATGTGCCCTTACAGCGTTACTAAAATCTCCATGTGTCCAAGGTTCGATTGTATCTAATATCATTGTTTGAATATCATTATCTTCAAATTGTTTATTTTCTACTACCTCATATAGTTTCAAAACTTTATCTTTTGTAATTTCAATCGATCCCCATTTTTCTTCGGCTGCCACCTTTTGATGAGTCATCCCATGTACTTCTTGAAGAAGTTGAATTTCACTTTCTTTTTCGTACTTCGGCATTTCTCCCTGAGAAGTACTAGCCTCAAATCTTTTATCAAGTTCAGCTTTTGCTTCTGCTTGGTCTTGGGGGCTTACGCTAATATCACTCATAGTTTCCGAACTCCGCTTATCAAAACTAATATAAACAGCGGTAAATACTATTATAAGTAGCCCAATGCCGATTAAAATATTTTTTTTCAAAGCATGTACTCCTTTCACTTTTATTTTTCCTTAATTAAGGTAAATCCTATAATTAATTATATTGTTAAATTATACAATAATTGGGCGATTTCGAGGGAAATTAACGTTTTCTAAAATAAAAATGAAATATATATCAAAAAAACGGCAAATAAAAATCCCTTGTATTTACAAGGGATTTTTATATTATACCGGTGGTCGGGGTCGAACCGACACTCCAGAAGGAACACGATTTTGAGTCGTGCTTGAACGTCTGAACCCTCAAACCATTGGTATTATGCTATTTATCAACTATTTCTTAAAATCGTGTCATACCACCTGTCAATTTATGTTCCTATTATATCAAAAGCAGCAAGACATTCACACGTGAAACACTGTCAATTAAGAGCATTTTCTTATGTTTTGCACGATACTGTATTTTTAACAAGATTGCGGGGGCGGAAGTGCTGTAACATATCTTCAATTATAGACTTCTGTTTTCGGTGGAAACAACCCGCCCATACACTTCTATATGTACTTTCTTTATTGTTTGTGTTAAAATATTTGACTAACATTAGGTTATGTTAAAAATCTTTTTATTTATTTATGTTTTCACCTAAGGTTAAGCAAATATTTTATGTAAGTTCTTATATGTTTAAACTCTGTTCGAGAGTTCTTGTTCATCATCAACAAGATTTATTTTAGGCTCTTTATCATTAGTTAATCCATAAAATACCAATAGCTTTTCCCACAATGGGACATATTCTTTAAATACCTTTAACTGCTTAATGTGTTTGCTACCTGTTGGATTATCTTGTCTGTTGGTAG
>CAURFY010000393.1:0-3067 GCA_963524115.1 uncultured Bacillus sp. | reverse complement strand
ACCTGTCCCGCTGCTCCCGCAGGAGTCGAGCACCTTCCGTTCCAATCAACATTGTACCTAAAATCAACAATGAGCTTTAACAAAGCCAAAAATAAAAAAGTAGGCTGACTCAGTTGAGTTAGCCCATTTTTTTATTTGGGAATAGGTGTCTTCCTTAAATATTCTGCACGAATCTTTCGTCTGGAACCTTGTTTAACATGACATAAAGACTAACCGGTGTGCTGCCTGTATTTTCAAACGACATCTCTTCTTCACCTGAGCAGTGAACAACATCATCCTTTGTCACTCCGGTTTCGGCTCCATTAATGGTGAATGTTCCGTTTCCGTCAAGAATAAGTAAATAAACCTCAGTTCCCGAGTGCTTATGAGCAGGAAGCTTTTGTCCTGGTAGGAAATTCAAAATAAAGACTGTGCTCCCGCCTTCATTAAAGACGATTCTTTTTGTAAAGCGTTCCTCATTGTATTCCTTTGCTATTGTGACCGATTTTTTCTCCATGATGATGCCCCCTTCAAAATTTTTGTGGCAGATGACGATAGTTTATATGATAATAATAATCAATATCACAAAAACTAACCTTGATGTACATCAAGATTAGTATGTTTCAGTTTAAGGTGATTTAAAACACTATTATTTACGGGGAGTTTGGTATCCTTAGATAAGGACCATTACAAATGAGGTGAGTTTGTGGACTGCCATTGCCATACCAAAGTAGGTTGCGTACGAAATGTTCCAATTTTTAAAGGGCTAACGGATGAGGAAATGAAACTTGTTCAACAGGCGGTGAGAAATCAATCCTACCAAAAAGGAGAATATATTTTCCAGGAGGGTGAACAGTCAGACACACTTTATATTGTTCATAACGGAATGGTTAAACTAATGAAGCAATCAGATGAAGGCAAAGAACAAATAATTCGCTTTTTGTTCACGGGTGATTTTTTTGGTCAATATGCCTTATTAGAAAATAAACGCCATTACGCCCATGCAGCAGTTTTAGAGGATAGCACAGTTTGCCTCATTCGTAGGGATGATTTTAGAACCATTTTAGAACGTAATCCTAATATAGCCATGAAATATATGTTGGTATTGAGTGAGCGCCTGCAGTTAGCCGATGAATGGATTGGGGCAATTAGCTTGTTAGAAGTCGAAAAGCGATTGGCAAAAGCAATATTATCATTTTATGAAATCGCAAATAAGGTCGATTTTCAACTGCCTGTTCCAAAAAAAGACCTCGCCTCGTTTATCGGGACTACTCCCGAAACATTAAGCCGGAAGTTAGTTCACTTTCAAACCCTTCAGTTACTGGAGCTACACGGAAGAAAGGGAATCCACCTATTATCGATAGATGAATTAAAAGAAATAGCGAAATACTAATAAAGAGAGAATAGCCGAACCTTGAGGGTCCGGCTATTCCATTTTTAATGTTAATAATCGGAAATGCCCAGGTCCTAACTGATTCAGCACACAATCTAATCCTAATTGTTCAATGGCGGAAATGAGTGGTTGTCCTGGGTGTGGCAGATGTATTTCAAAAATGGTCCCTTTTGATGCATTACGAACACAATCAATGATCTCTTTTCGAGGATGCATGCCTCGTTTCACCATTTCACGAACATCAATGATCATGCGGACACCTTCCTGTTTAACTTGAAACATCTGTTATCAATCCCCTCATATTATGTTTCTTTTTTGACTTGTCCTAAATATACAATCTATTCCACAAGTAAACATTGATATATATCAATTGACAAAATTTCCGCCCTATTGGAAAAAACATACATATAATTTGTGCTAGTAGAAAATAATAGATTGTACACAAAAAAGGAGGGCTTTGAAATGCGTAAATATTTATGGAGTATGATCACTTGTTTACTCTTATCATCAACGATGTTGACGGTTGCCTATGGTGAGAAAAATCTGGGAAATCCAGACAAACCTGAGATTCAACTAACGGAGCAACAGAAATCGGAATTAGCCAAGTTACACAAGGACATTCTTGAAAAAAAGAAAGAAATGATTCACAAGTATGTTGAATTTGGTGTACTTCCAAAGGAAAAAGGACAAATGATTATTTCCCACTTTGATAAGCATTACCAAATGCTTGAGCAAAACGGTTTTATGATGAGGATGCCACATAATCACCCCAAAGACCAAATGCCAAATAGACCATAAACAAGAGCTCAGTCCTGGACTGAGCTCTTTCTATTAGGGATTATTGTAGCTTTTTAAGTGGCTTTTCCGTTGGACCATCAACGACATCTCCGTTTATGGAAAACCTTGAACCATGGCAAGGACAATCCCAAGTGCGATCACCGTTATTCCATTCGACTTCACAGCCCATGTGGGTACAGGTGGAATCAACAATATGTAAGCAGCCATCAGGATCTCGGTAAGCTCCAGCTCGTTCACCGTTTACAGTAACAATGGCACCTTCATCATTTTTCAGATCTTCAGCCTGCCTTGTTATCATTTCAAATTTCCCTTTAATTAAATGCTTTGCCACATCTAAATTGGTCGATACTAATTTTTTTAGATCAGGGTTGGTATGGAACCTTTGTGGGCTGTAGAGCTTTTCAAAGTCGCTGCCATTTCCTAAAATGAGATCAGACAGAAGTCTTGAAGCAGCTGTTCCGTTTGTCATGCCCCATTTCCTATAGCCAGTTGCAACATAAACATTTGGATGGTTCCCGGTAATTGCCCCGATATAGGGGACTTTGTCGGTTGTGATTAAATCCTGTGCGGACCAGCGATAAGGAATCTCTTTTATACCAAAGGTCTCTTCAGCAAAAGCTTCGAGCGCTTCGTAATGTTTAATCGTCGCAATCCCCTGTCCAGTTTTATGATGATCGCCGCTAAAGAGGACCAGCTTTTCTCCGTTCATGGTCGTATAGCGAATCGAGCGCGTGGGCTGCTCGGCATTGATGTACATTCCACCTGCAAAATCTGTCTTTGTCTTGACCGCCAGGATGTAAGAACGTTCTACATGCATTCTGGCAAAATAGAAACCAGCTTTATCCTCGAACGGAAAATGGGAGGCAA
The DNA here is from genome assembly GCA_963524115.1 of uncultured Bacillus sp. Classification (GTDB taxonomy): domain Bacteria; phylum Bacillota; class Bacilli; order Bacillales; family Cytobacillaceae; genus Bacillus_BU. The sequence continues at coordinate 30 of CAURFY010000393.1, read as the reverse complement.
TAATCATATGATTACAAGAAAGCTTATATC
>CAURFY010000392.1:0-3068 GCA_963524115.1 uncultured Bacillus sp. | reverse complement strand
AAACCTGGGAGTGACCTTGACTTTACAAGACAGTGCGTGTGTAACCTTGTTTTGTGAAGCATCTCTGCAACGTAAACAATTTCAAAAGCGGGTTTTAAATGATATTATTATTGTTTGTAATGAGGGGATTAGTACTTCTCAGATGTTAAACAGCCGTTTGCAGCGAGTATTTGCTTTTAATATTCTAGGAACTTTCAGTAAACGTGAAGCACTTGCTTGGCAGAAAACCCATCATGCAGATTTGATTATTACAACAGTTGATATCCCAGAAGCGCGTTTTCCAACAATCAAGGTTAATGCCTTGCTTTTGAGTGAAGATATTGAGAGAATTCAAAAAATATCTAATCAGTCCTTAAAAGAGATTCATGCTGATGAAATCCTAACCGTCATTAAACGGCGGATTCATTTAACAAAAGAGCAAGAAAGTGCTATCTTTTCAGATTTGACTTTCTTACTGCAGGGAACAATTTTTAAGCAAAAACAAAAGAAAGAGGAGAAAAAAGAGCCAATGTTAATGGAAGTTTTAACCCAAGCAACAATTGAAGCCAATTATCCTGCCAAAGACCGTGAAGATGCGGTTAGAGAGTGCGGGCGCCTGCTTGTTCAAAGTGGAGCTGCAAGAGAAAGTTATGTCGAAGGAATGCTAGAAAATGTCCAGGTAAATGGGACTTATATTGTCATTGCCCCAGGGATTGCCATGCCACATGCACGACCGGAAAAAGGAGCGATAAAAATAGGATTTAGTTTACTGACCTTGCAAGACCCTATAAAATTTAACCATCCAACAAATGATCCGGTAAAATTAGTGATTGGTCTTTGTGCAACGGATCATCAGACGCACTTAAAGGCTTTGTCAGAATTGGTTGAAACACTCAGCCATCAAGAAATCATTACTCAACTTTATAGTGCTAAAACTAGCCAAGAAATTTATTCTATCATCAAAGGAGGAACAGAAAATGATTAAGATTGTTACAGTTTGCGGTGCTGGAGTAGGAAGTTCCATGATGGAGCGTTTGTTTGCTCAGCAAATTCTTGATGCGGAAAACATTGAAGCTGAAATCGATGCGTCTGATATTGGTTCGGTTGATCCGAATAGCTACGACATTGTGATTACGACATCCGATTTTGCCAATCAATTAGCGCATGCCCAAAGCAAAGTAATCCGTATTGATAATTTAATGGACAAGGAGTACTTGAAAGAACAGCTATTAGCCACGATTGCTCAGTTAGAAAAGTAAGCTCATAAAGTAGGAGGTATCAAAAATGAATTTTTTATTATATCTGATTAATAATGTTCTAAGCCAGCCGATTTTTATCATTGGTCTTGTCGTAATTTTGGGTATGCTTGCGGAAAAGAAATCGTGGGATAAGATTCTTCCCAGTACCATTAAAGCGATTATTGGCTTTACAATGATTAATATTGGCGGCCAGACATTGGGTGGAGCTTTGCTTCCGCTTCAATTGATGATTTCTAAGATTTTTGGGGTTGATGCACCAAATATGACTGATATTGGAGCAGCTCAGGCTGAGAGTCTTGCTTCCATTGGAACAGAAATGGCTCTAATTTTTGCAGTAGGGTTTTTAATCAATATTCTATTAGCCCGCCTTACTCCCCTTAAGTTTGTACATTTATCTCCTCACGTTTCTTTCTTCTTTGCTGGAATGATAGCAGCCTTGCTGAAATTTAACACCCAGCTGGACTTTATCCCGCTTGTTCTCCTTGGTGCAGTTATACTAGGTCTTTATATGACTCTAAGCTGTGCGTATGTCAATGTTTTTATCAAGCCAGTTAAGGGAGCAGATGGTTTTACTTTGGCGCATTCCAGTTCAACAGGTTTGGTTGTTGCCTCTATTTTAGGAAAAATTTTTGGCAATAAAAACAGTGATTTGGAAAATCTAAAACTATCAAAGAAATTAAATTTTCTGCGAGAAATGACGATTGCTTTGACCCTCGTAATGACCTTGCTTTTCTTTTGTCTCGGTCTTTTTGCAGGCAATGACTGGATGATGGAAGAAGTCAGTGGCGGTAAGGATATTGTTGTATTTAGTATTACCAAAGGGGTAGAATTTGGTATGTGGATTACGGTGATTATCACAGGCGTTCGTATGATGCTGGCGGAGATTATTCCTGCCTTTCATGGAATTGCTGGGAAGTTCATTCCAAATGCTAAACCCGGCTTGGATATTCCGCTGCTCTTTCCTAATTATCCCACCTCTGTCATCGTTGGTTTCCTCTGCAGTCTAGTCTCTGGGCTCATTGGTATGCTGATTTTGGGAGCGGTAAACTATCCAGTGATTGTATTTCCAGCCCTGATTCCGACTTTCTTTACTGGCGCCATTACAGCTATTTTCGGCAATGCTCACGGAGGAACGCGTGGGGCGATTATTGGTTCTCTGACCAATGGCTTTTTGCTCATATTTGGACAAGCTCTGTTGCTGCCTTTGGTTGCAAGCTATGCACCAATTATGAGAATTCTTAGTGAAACGGATTACTGCGTTTATGGTCCAATTTTAGGTTTCTTCCTTAAAGCAGTAGGTGGTGGTTTCTGATGATGCCTATTTTCTATTTACCCATTTCCTATCCAGACAGAGAAACCTTCTTTCAGTTACTGGATTTATTGCAGAAATATCAAGTGCCAATGGTAGAAATCGGTCTTCCTGCAACAAATCCTTTTTTAGATGGAGAGCTGATTCAAAGAATAAATCACCAACTGCTTCAAGCGGGGCTGTCAACAGCTGAACTGACAAAAATATTGTTACAAATCAGGGAAAAGTACACTTTTCAAGTAGTGCTGATGACCTATAAAGAAGGAGTAGAACGTTTTTCTCTACAGGAGCTCCCAATGGACTTGTATGCAGGAATCCTGTGTGTGGATGCTGCTTTATCGCAGATTACCTTTCCAAAACAGGTAGCTCTTGTATCTCCCGCAAGCAAAGCAGTCGATGTGAAAACTCAATGTGTTTTGTCGCATACATTTATCTACTTAATGTCTCATTCTGGGAAAACTGGTGAAAAAGTTTCTTTAGAAAATGCCCCCTATCAAGAAATTTTACCCCTACTCAAACAT
>CAURFY010000391.1:0-3122 GCA_963524115.1 uncultured Bacillus sp. | reverse complement strand
GCGCACACCCACAGCAAATGGCTTCGGAATCATGTCTACACCTAAATCCTTTAACTTATAAAAAGTGTCTCGAGCACTATGCCCGATTGCCAAAACCACCGCATCGGTTTCGATGACCTCAGACTTTCCTTGTCTTTCTAATATCACACCTCTAACTTCACCATTTTCGATCATAAGGTCCTGCATTTTCGTTTCGAAACGCACTTCCCCACCAAGTCGTTCGATTTTTTTACGAATATTTCTAACAACTGTTATCAAAATGTCCGTTCCGATATGGGGCTTCGATAAATAAGCTATCTCACCAGGAGCACCCGCATCAATGAATTCCTTTAATACTTTCGGAATTCTCGTATTTTTTATGCCTGTTGTTAATTTACCATCTGAAAATGTTCCTGCTCCACCTTCACCAAATTGAACATTACTACTAGGCTCAAGATCGCCGTCTTTCCAAAATTTTTCAACAGCCATTTTTCTTCGATCGACATCCATTCCCTGCTCTACCACAACTGGGTTTAAACCATGCTCTGCTAATACCAAAGCACAGAAAAGTCCAGCAGGTCCACTGCCTACTACTACAGGACGAGTCGTTTTTTTTGTTTTCTTGATCTTATATTCTAGTGGTTCAAAGATAGAAACATTTTTTATGCCTATATACGATTTCTCGTTTTCTATTTCAACATCAACAGAATATACCAGCTGGACATTATTTTTTTCCCTTGCGTCTATCGACTTCTTTGAAATATGAAAGGACAATATTTTATTCTGTTTGACCCTCAGTATTTTCTGGATTTTTTGAGCCAAAAGTTCATTTTCCCTTATTGGGTCAAAATCAGCACGAAGCTTAATATTACTTATTCTTAACATGTTATAATCCATCCTAAATTTATTTTTGCAGGTTTTATCAATATTCGTTACTAGATTAATTATCTTCCTTTTTCAATAATTTAGTCATTGTCGTTTTATAATAAGATGCGCCTTTGACAATTGAAGAAGTTCACGATAAGAAGCTATTGTTTAACATCTTACATATTTGCGTTTGAAACCAATCCTTCCTTTATCTACTTCCTTTTGAATATTTTCGGAAGCATGTAGGAAACTGCTCTCTTTCTTGCCACGTTTGACTTCTACTGGGCCTACTGCCTTTGCGGTCTTAACCGCTTTATCATGGAGAGGCAAGTATGAAAGCCCCACTGTATAGATAAAATTATTCATAGCGGATTTTGTTCGATCAGGAGAATCGTGAATCGTATTTTCCACCTGATCAAGCATATTGGCAATCTTACTTTCAGAAAACTCACCATCTGGGCGATTACCCAAAAGCCAGCAGTAGCAACTCCAGCCCGCTGACATTCTCAGATCTTCACCACTCGCAATCCACTTATCGGCAACGTCTTGTGCAATATCTGTTTCTGCCAAAGTTACTGCAACCACATAGTCGGACAGCATATAAAAATACGCCGCATCGATCCAACGCTCAAAATCCGTCTCAGTCATTACTTTTGGGTCTGCAATGATGCCTGCAAAGTACATGGCGTCGTAGTTCCCTGTGGCGTAAAGCTGATCAGCCAAAGGTTGATTTTTTTTAATTTTCTTGGCGATTGGCTTCATAGCACCAGTAGCAACGCCAAAAAGAGGCTCATGAGCCCCATTGGATTCATAAATTTTCTTGGTTCGTTCCTTGCCGAGAGCTTCAAGCTCCTGCATAACCATTTGTAAATTCATTGTTTATCACACCCTTCTTTTCGGATGATTTATCCATCATGCTCTGATAAAGAAACTATAAATCAAATGTTGTTCATTATTGTAAAATATCAAAAAAACGTAAGAACCGTAAACTTGTTTTTCATTTATACTTGTATTCCTCAATCAAAACCCATTGTTTAGGAAAGGTTTGGCGAACATCTTCCTATTTCATTTGAGTTACCTCCAAATTGCCTTATTAATATTTTACCAGCATCCAACTTTTTAAAATAGTCTAGTTTTCTGGATTCTATTTCGAATTTATTAGACAAACATCCTAGTTAACGTTTAAGGGCATCCTCCTCTTGCAATCTTTGTTTTTAAAGGGAAGGTTAAGGTTACTTTTTTCACATTATTACAGAGCATTGTTTGTTACGCATTCTACATTTCCAGTGTGTTTGTGGCAACACTTGGTCTGCTGGTAAGAAGACTTGTATTTTTTAAAATTAAACATTTATAATACTTGTCCGATCACTTATTTATTCTTTGAATATCTTTTATTAAGGAGTTGATGAAACATTCAACTTCAAACAGACGTAATTGTTTCATGATGATGACAAAATATTTTGTTTCTTGTAGAAGGGTTTTGTTTGCCATAAAAGTAATAAATGCACAAAAAAAATCCTAACATCAAGTTGATGTTAGGATTTTTTAAAATGATCCGAGAGGGACTCGAACCCACGACCCCTTCCCTGTCAAGGAAGTATTCTCCCACTGAACTATCGGATCAAAATAATATTTTTTCTTTCAAAAGGTACAATATTTATTATAGTCATACTAAATAATAAGGTCAACTATTTTCCGATTAATTCACTGCCCAGAAGCCCCTGAAGAATCCTTCTTTCCATATATGAACCAGTAAACATGGGCTAAAATATGTTTGATTAAGGAAATTTGTTATAATACACCTAAGACAGTAAATAGTAAAATAAATATACTACTAAACAGCCTTTCAAAAGTGATTCGAAGGATTTTTTTGCCTAACCGCTTTAGATATCAACTAACTGGAGGTAATGTTATGAAATTTGGTGTCGTTATTTATCCATCGAAAAAATTGCAGGACTTAGCAAATTCTTATCGTAAAAGATATGACCCGCATTATGCATTAATTTCTCCCCATCTAACCTTAAAAGAACCTTTCGAATCAACCGAAGAGCAAATTAAGGAACTAGCCCTAAAGTTAAAACAGATTGCCGAGGGCACAACACCTTTTCTACTAAAAGTGTTAAAAACAAGCTCATTCAAACCTGTAAATAATGTCATCTATTTTAAAATTAACCCGAATCCAGAATTAGAAAAGTTGCATAAAGAGCTCCATACCAATTTTGTTGGTGATAAGCCTGAATACAACTTTGTCCCCCATATTACGATTGGCCAAAGTC
>CAURFY010000390.1:0-3141 GCA_963524115.1 uncultured Bacillus sp. | reverse complement strand
AGGAATTATTTTGGGTAGTACTTGGCTTAATTTAGAAGGAAAAGTCGCGATTGTTACAGGTGGAGCATCTTGTATCGGATTACATATCACACAAGAACTTATTAAGAACGGGGCAAAAGTGGTTGTTTCTGATTTGAATGTCGATGAAGGACAACAAGAAAATGGCACTTACTTTATCAAGGTGGATGTAACAAATAAGGCAAGCGTTGATCAGATGGTTGCAAAAACGGTTGAATTATTTGGTTCGGTGGACATTCTAGTAAATAACGCTGGTGTTAATCTCCCTAGACTCTTAGTCGATGTTAAAGGAGAAAAGCCAGAATACGAATTAAGTGAAAAAGACTTTGATTTCATGGTGGCTGTTAACCAGAAGGGTCCTTACCTTTGTGCACAAGCAGTAGCGAAAGAAATGGTAAAGCAAAATACGGGAGTTATTATTAACGTTGCTTCCGAAGCTGGCCAAGAAGGGTCTGCGGGTCAAAGTTGTTACTCCGCAACAAAAGGGGCCGTCATTTCCTTCACTCGGGCATGGGCAAAGGAATTAGGCAAATACAACATTCGGGTTGTGGCAATTGCCCCAGGTATCATGGAAACAACAGGATTAAGAACAGATGCTTATAATGAAGCACTGGCCTATACTCGAGGCGTAACTGTTGATGGATTATCAACTGATTATAGTAAGTCCATTCCACTGTGCCGTGAGGGGAAATTAGATGAAGTAGGTGAACTGGTTTCTTACCTCGCTTCAAACCGTTCAAGTTATGTTACAGGCACGACTGTAAATATATCAGGCGGAAAGTCCCGTGGTTAATAATACAAGAGTTATTTAGGGGAAGGGAATCAGATCAATCCTTTTAATGGGTGCCCATTAGGAGAAATTTATCTTAACCCTCCGTAGTAGGGCATTCATTGGCAAAAAGGGTGGTGATAAAATGTCTGATTTAAGTATGGATGATCGAGTGGTTAAGATCATTGAACTGGTAAGGAAGAAAACTTATTGTTCACTAGATTATCTGGCAGCAACCATTGGTGTTAGTACACGGACCATTCGCAATTATATTAAACAGCTTAATAGTGACTTGGATGGAATTGCCTCACTAGTGAATGAAAAGGGGAAAGGCTACCGCTTCCTCATTGAGGACGAGCACTTGTTTGAGGATTTGATTGGGAAAATGAATTCGGAGAGCAATTTACAGGATTCACCACAAAGACGAATTGCTTTTATCATTGATCGGTTACTAAACAACGATGAATCAAATACCTTAGATGAATTAGCATTTGATTTGAATATTGGCAGGACAACTCTCGTTAATGAGTTGAAAAAAGCCTCAGTGGCCTTTGAGACCTATAATTTGTTCATTAGCGGGAAACAAAACAGAGGGATGTTTTTAAGTGGAAATGAGTTGGATATACGCTTTTTTATCCTTGACAACGTTTATGACCATTTATACAGTGGCTATCCAATAGATGAGGACATAAAAGCAGAGATAACAAAAATAGCTCACAAATACGATTTGGAATCAACGACAACAATAAGGTTAATGCATTCGATCATCGTCATGCTAGATCGTCTATTAAGGAATCATCCGCTCGAAGAAATGAATGGGAAATATAAGAAGCTCCTTGATACACAAGAGTATGCCATCGCTTTAGAAATAGTAGCAACGATCGAAAGTCAGCTACCGGTAACAATTCCGGAACAGGAGATTATCTTTATAACCATTCCGATTGCAGGCAGAAGAACACCAACGAACGATCGAACCATGGCTGATATTACGATCACTGAAGAAATAAAAAATCTGCTAGAAATGATTATCGTACAGGTTGGTTTTGATAAGGAAATTATGTTAGAAAATGAAACATTTGTTAAGGATTTGCAGTACCACTTGTCCTTTATGATTAACCGGCTGATGTTTAATATTCGCATAAAAAATCCATTATTGGGAGATGTGAAGGAGAAATATCCCGTGGCCTTTAAGATGGCAGAGATCGCTGGGCAGGTGATTGAAATAGAGTACGCTGTTAAGGTTCCTTGTGTCGAGCTTGGTTACTTAGCGTTTTATTTCGGTGTTTTTATCAGCCAGAATGATGCTAGGGTAAGAAGTTTAAGAAATGTAGCCGTCATTTGTGGAACTGGAAGGGGAACCGCGAAATTAATTGCGATCCAATTGCAGCGCGTTCTGAATCATAATACGGAAATTGACCTTTTTTCAGAAACTGAGGTTTCGAAAGAGCAGCTCGACCAATACGATATGGTTTTTTCAACAGTAACTTTAGCTATTGAATTTGATTCACCGTTAATCATGATTAATGAGATATTTGATGAAAATCGCGTTTCCCAGCAAATTGAAAAATTGACCTATTTGCAAAGGTTCAAGCTTAAAGATAGTGGCAATCATAATTCCATCGTAAAGCTTTTAATAAATGAAGAGAAATTCTTTATTTTTAAAAGTAATAAAGGCTATCACGGAAATGTGAATGCGATGATCGATGATTTAGCGGCAAAGGGTTATTTTGATGAAGGTTTTAAAGAGCGTCTCCTTCAAAGAGAAGAAAAGGGCTCGATGGCATTTGATCAATACATTGCCTTGCCACATACTCTTAACCACGCATCGAGTAAAATTGAGCTTGCTGTTGGGATTTTTCCTGAAATGGTACAAGCTGGTGGAAAGGAAATTAAATTAGTCTTTCTGCTAGGGATACCGAAGCAAACCGACTATGATGCAAGTCTTTTAGTCAAAATTTACGACGAAATCATCAAGATTGCATCTAACCAACCGTTGGTAACTCTATTAAATAGCTCTACAAGTTATGAAGAGTTTTCAAAACGCCTCGAGCATGCAAGCTGGTCATGAATAAAACACTTAGCTAAGGAAGTGAAATGAGATCATGCAAATATACATTATTATGGCCTTTATGGCGGTTGCATTTTTAATTCAGATGGCGTTAGGTTTTTTGCAACTTAAGCATTTTACGAAAGCGTATGCAGAAATGAGAGCAATCGGAAAAGTTGCCATAGGGAAGAAACCTGGAAGAGTCAAATCTGGAACAATTGTAATGGTTGCTATTTCAAATATCGGAAAAATCTTGAAGGTCAGAAAAATGAAATGGACTACTGTCATGGCCACGTTCAAGGATTTA
>CAURFY010000389.1:0-3142 GCA_963524115.1 uncultured Bacillus sp. | reverse complement strand
ATACGTCACTGTCTCGTTATACGATAGGTGGACAAAAAGAAAAACAAAAAGATAATGAAAAAGAAAAACAACAAAAAACTCTTAATCCAAATATCGAGAACAATCCAGATATTGTGAATCCGTTACAGAATAATCAAAAAGACGTTAAAGAAATTATGGAGTTTTGGGACGCTAATGGATTTGGTTTTACGAACGTGAATGCGAAACAGCAGCTGTTATCATGGTTGGATGATTCTAGCTTTATACAGCCGAAAGAGATGATTTTAAAAGCTATGAATATTGCATGTGCTAATAACAAGCGAAAGCTGAACTATATTGTTGGGATACTGAAGAACTGGGAAAATGAATCGTTATTGACCGTAGAAGAAATTGATTCGTATCAAGAGAATCAAAAGTTTGCACAAATGCATAGGCAATCAACGCAATCGTTTCAAGTTGGAAGGGATATTCCAAGCAGATTTGAACTCGACCTTACGGCAGGTGAAGAGTGATGAGTATGGCTGAAAAAACGTTCTTAGGAAGCTTGATGAAGGCAGAGTACTTACTCAAGGAAACAGTGATTAAACCTGAGCACCTGCAAAATACGCGGCATAAGGAAGTATTGAGAAGAATGGTTGCGTTAAAACAAGCTGGTAAGAATATCGACTTGATCATGTTGTCCACCTTACCCGATCTCGAATCATTAGGTGGAATGTCTTACCTATCTGAGCTGTTCTCGTTTGCGGATCTTGAGAAATTTGACGGAACGGAGAAGCTCATTCTTAATCAGTGGAAGGAAAGGGAAAAGAGAAACATTTTGAGTGTTGCAGCCATGAATGATTGGGAGATTGCCAAAGTAATTGCAGAATTGGAAAAAATTAACCAAATAAAGATGGATGATCATACGTCCTTACAACAAGCATTGGTAAACATCTATGAGGCACCATGGGAAGATCAAAAACGCTTGAAAGGTGTAACAACGGGTATCAAAAAGCTCGATGAAGTGACGGGAGGATTTCAGAGCGGAGAAGTGACAATTCTAGCAGCAAGACCATCGATGGGAAAAACCGACGTGATGCTTCATTTTGCCAAAATGTCGGGTTGGGAAGGCTTCCTACCACTTGTATTTTCCTTAGAAATGCCTGAAAAGTTGATTACCTCCCGATTAATGGCTTCGACAGGGGGCTTTAACCGTGCAAAAATGCGGGATCCGAAAAGAATGCTAAATCAAAATCAAAAGAACAAATGGTCGGATGTGATTGGTGACCTCAGTGAAACCCATATGCAAATTTTTGATGGGGCCGGACAAACGATAGCCGAAATAAGGGCGAAAACGAGAAAGTTGCTCCATCAATTTCCAGACAAGAAACCGATCCTTTTCATCGATTATTTAACATTAATCCGTTCAGCCCAATTTTACGGAGGAAATTCCCATTTACAAATAACCGAAATATCCAAATCACTTAAAACGATGGCAAAGGATTTTGATTGCCCCGTCATTTGTTTAGCTCAGCTAAATCGATCGGTGGAATCAAGGGCCAATAAACGACCAATGATGTCTGATATTCGGGAATCGGGCAGTGTTGAACAAGATGCCGATGTCATTTTGTTCTTGTATCGTCAAGCCTATTATGACAAGGATACAAAGGATCATTCCCTTGAAATCATTGTCTTGGAAAATCATCTTTATTTTAATATTAGTTTAAAAGAATAATATACTATGCATTCATCAAAGACAGACTCAAACCTTTAGGTAAAGGAATAAGGGGAATTACCAAGGAATGTTATAAAAATTCTCAAAAAAATAAACAAGTGTGATAGATGTGGAAGAAATTTCACAAGAAATTCTTTAAACTCAAATTAAGGGAATATTTTTTCTTATAAGTAAGTTTTTAAATGTAAAAAATATGCTAATCTACACGGATTTATTTCGTTTAATTCCGAGAGTTTATTTATGTTCAATCCGAATATCAAGTATGATTTCCGAATTATTAGGAGGTATCGATTATGACTACTATAATTGCTCCACCGTTAGGGAAAAAAGAGAAATACTTACTGGATGAATATTTAGGAACACGGGATCAGCGTAGTGGTCTTAATAACCTAATACAAAATCTAGGAGAAGTGGTTCCTCGTTTATATAGAGGAACGATGTACTTTCTGGAAGATGTAAAAGTTGGTCATATTTATCACCACTTGCATAAGGTATCTTCTTGGTCAACCGAGGAACATGTCGCTACTCAATTTGCGCTAGATGAATATGTACCCGAAGATTTAATTGACAAAATGGTGAGAAAAAAGATATTTCCCTTAATTGATGCAAACAAACTATTTGTACCAATCGTGCTTTATTGTGAAAATGTAAAGGGTTTTGTTGTTAATCATCACTACAAAAATCCTCTATATGCAGATGAAAACGAAGTTATTGTGTACGATACAAAATTCAAATTTTCTTCCATCGAATCAGCTTCCTATAAAGATAAAAAGTATTATAAAGTTTATTGTCAAACAATAGGTTAACAAAACTGCATAAAAAGGAATAAGGGGATCGGATTAATATGGTACCTGTAGTTAGGCCACTAAAAAAAGAGGGTTTTATCTACAGGTATTTTTTATTGAATATTGAAGGTGTTCGCGAAGCGCTGATTGAATGGGAAAACTTGAGTACGGACAAGAAAAATCGTGCCGAGTACGAAGCGAGGTTGAAGGAACTGCGAGATCAATTATTCAATCTCTAGGGTTATCATCGCGAGGGAAAGGCTGAAGGTTTAAAAGAGGGGATAAAGGGAGGGATAGAAAAGGAATAAAAGAAGGTAGCAAAAACATTGCCAAGAACTTGCTAAGTTTCAGTGTCTCCGCCCGAAATTTCTTGTTACACAAAACACTTGTGAAACAAGAAAAACCGGGTAGTGACAGGCACTTTTTTTTAAGAATCTCCAATAACGAAAGCCACCATTTTCCAGTATCTGCAATGGAATCTTTCTATTAAAATAGTATTACAAATGTATTGCGATTTTAATAGAAGAGGCAGGAATCAGCTCATGAAATTACACAATCGCCACTTTTCATTACAGGTAATAATAACGTTCCTTATCACGGCCTTCTTATTGCTAGGAAATTTAATCAATTTCAGTATTGTTGAAGCTGCCAAACCGGATAAGAT
>CAURFY010000388.1:0-3153 GCA_963524115.1 uncultured Bacillus sp. | reverse complement strand
ATACTTATGAACCACTCTGGCAATAATATCGACACCACCGGTAGTTCCACCAAATCTGAAAATAATACCAAGGCCAATTCCAATCGAAACACCTGCGTATAACGCAGCTAAAAATAAATCATCCGAAAGAGGCATTTTAATTTGGTATCGCTGAAATACCCATAAAAAAACCGATACTCCCAAGGTACCAATAATTGTATATAATAGAGTAGATCGGCCCAGAAGTTTCCACCCAATGAAAAATAGCGGAATATTTAAGATTAAATTGGTATAAGCAGGGTCCCATTTAAATAAAAAATAAAGCAGCAATGTTATCCCGGTAAAACCACCTTCCGCTAGATTATTTTCGATATTAAAATGGACAACCCCAAACGAGAGAATAGCAGAACCAATTATTATAAAGAAACTATTTTTTAATTTTAGGCCCAAAATCACACTCATTCCTCCCTTACTAGTATTTTTCTCTAAGATAACATTTTTCATGAAAACAATTTGCCTCTATAGGTATACTAGCATTTTATTTTTACCGGTTCACTATCCTAAATAAAACAAAAATATTTGTAAATAGGAAAGTTTATAGGTAACATTAAATATTATTAAGGTATTTTTCTTTTCGATACAGAGGTGATAAGGGATGGAAGAACAAAAGACAGTAAAGCAGCTTCAGAATGAAGTGAATATGTACATAGGTCAATTTAAGGAAGGTTATTTTAGTCCTCTTGCTATGCTTGCTCGTATGACTGAAGAATTAGGCGAGTTAGCTAGGGAAGTAAACCATTATTATGGAGAAAAACCTAAAAAAGTGACTGAAGAACCAAAAGCTATTGAAGAAGAACTAGGAGATATGCTCTTTGTATTAGTTTGTTTTGCGAATTCACTACAGATTGATTTAGAGAGTGCGCATAATTTGGTGATGAATAAGTTTAAGACACGTGATAAAGATCGTTGGACAAACATTCATAATGAAGGGGAGAAGTAAAAATATTATGAGCAAAGTAAAAATAGTAGTTGCAGGTCCGCGCGGACGAATGGGTAAGGAAGCTGTTCTACTTGTTACCTCGACAAATGAATTTGAACTAGTGGCAGTGATTGATCACAAGAATGATGGGAAAAGACTAGGGGAACTTGATGGTTTTTCGGGGTTAGAGGCACCAATATATGAAAATATTGAAAAATGCTTCGAAGACCATTATCCAGATGTATTAATTGATTTAACGACACCTGAGGTGGGGATGTATCACACTAGAATAGCTTTGCAATATGGAGTTCGTCCAGTAGTGGGGACTACTGGATTTTCAGATGATGATTTAATAGAACTAGATTCAATTTGTAAACAAAAGGAACTGGGCTGCATTATTGCTCCTAACTTTGCAGTAGGGGCAGTATTAATGATGAAATTCTCAAAACTTGCTGCGAAATACTTCCAAGATGTTGAAATTATTGAGCTTCATCATGATCAGAAATTAGATGCACCTTCAGGGACTGCCGTAAAAACTGCTCAAATGATTAGTGAAGTTCGAAGTCCCAAACAACAGGGGCATCCAAATGAGAAAGAAACGATTAAAGGAGCTAGAGGGGCCAATTTTGAAGGTTTACATATTCACTCTGTTAGATTACCTGGTTTAATTGCTCACCAACAGGTTATGTTTGGTTCAGAGGGTCAGACACTGTCGATTCGCCATGATTCTTATAATCGTACTTCCTTTATGTCAGGGGTAAAATTAGCAGTTGAAACTGTGATGAACATCGATACTTTAGTATATGGACTTGAAAATATTATTGAATAAGCTAGATTGGGGAAAACACTGATGAATATCGCATTGATAGCACACGATAAGAAAAAGGATGATCTTGTCAGATTTGTATTAGCCTATAAAGATATTTTTGCAAAGCATTCTTTGTCTGGAACGGGTACGACCGGGTTAAGGATCATGGAGGCAACGGGTTTACAAGTTAAACGATTTCAATCAGGCCCTCTTGGAGGGGACCAGCAGATTGGCGCATTAATAGCAAAAAACAAAATGGATATCGTGTTTTTTTTCAGAGATCCCCTCACAGCTCAGCCTCATGAACCAGATGTTACTGCATTAGTCCGTCTTTGTGATGTCTATTCTGTACCATTGGCAACAAATATGGGGACTGCTGAAGTGTTGATAAAAGGATTAGAGCGGGGCGATATTGCGTGGAGAAATATAGTAAACGAGACAAAATAAATAATAAAGAGCCCTTAACCCTGGATATTTTGGCTTTTGGAGCCCATGCTGATGATGTTGAAATTGGCATGGGTGGAACCATTGCTAAATACACCGCATTAGGGAAAAAAATAGGGATATGTGATTTAACTAAAGCGGAGTTGTCTTCAAATGGAACGGTAGAGCTTAGGAAACAAGAAGCCAGCATGGCTGCGGAAATTCTTGGGGTCCAAGTTCGGAAGACACTTGATTTACCTGATCGAGGATTGTACTTTAATGAAGATAATCTTAAACTGATAGTGGATATTATTCGACGCTATCAGCCCAAAATTATTTTTGCACCGTATTTTGAAGATCGGCATCCAGACCATGGAAACTGTGCCCGCCTTGTAGAAGAGGCGGTTTTTTCTGCGGGTATAAAGAACTATCAAACTCCAGGTGGGTACAAAGCACACCGAGCGAGTAATTTATTTTTTTATATGATTAATGGATTCCACAAACCTGAATTTGTGGTTGATATTTCTTTATTATTTGAAAAGAAAAAGGCAGCCCTAGAAGCGTATCGGAGTCAATTTGAAAAGGGAAAAGACACAGTTGAAACACCTCTTGTTAATGGATACGTTGAATCTGTTGAGGCAAGAGAGCGCCTGTTTGGAAAAGAAGTTGGGGTTCAGTACGCAGAAGGATTTAAAACAAAAAAACCATTTCTTGTTCAATATGATTTGTTAGGGGACCACGAATGAAAAAGTTAAAAATAGGGATTACTTGTTATCCGACAATCGGCGGATCAGGTGTAGTAGCGACCGAACTTGGAAAAATGCTTGCTGAAAGAGGACATGAGATCCACTTTATTTCCTCAAGTATGCCTTTCCGCTTAAAAAAAATGTACCATAATATTTTTTATCATCAAGTTGATGTTAATCAATACTCGGTGTTTCAATACCCACCTTATGATATTGCC
>CAURFY010000387.1:0-3158 GCA_963524115.1 uncultured Bacillus sp. | reverse complement strand
GAATAGAATAGAGAAAACTTCCCCATTTTTGTATACAGGAAGTGACATACTTCGGTTCCCTTAATAAGTTATACTTTTTGGTAACAAATACTAGAATAGCCGAAATGTTACCAATGCTGACGGGAGGGTGAAAATAGAAACGGTCTTTTGGAAGGGGGGAACTAAGTGGCCGTCTACCTGGATGTAATTTGGGCATTGAATCTTTTGTTTGATAGTCTCCTCCTTTTATTAACCGCGATTATTCTAAAAAGACAAATTTCAAAATGGCGTATATTTTTTGGCGGTTTACTGGGATCTGTCATCATCTTACTAGCCGTAACTCCGGTTCATATTTACTCTAGCCATCCAATCTCAAAATTACTATTTTCTATTTTTATGGTATTGATTGCATTTGGTTATAAAAGATTTCGTTATTTCATTACAGGGTTAATGACCTTTTATTTCACAACCTTTTTGATTGGTGGTGCATTAATAGGGACCCATTATTTTGTGAATTTCGATTTCCAATTATCCTCCTCAGTTATGCTTGCAAGCGTGAAAGGATTTGGAGACCCGATTAGTTGGCTTTTTGTATTACTGGGATTTCCCATAGCGTGGCATTTTTCACATGGAAACATTGACAAGATAGAGACGGCAAAGATTCAATTTGATAATATTGTAAAGGTTTTCATTTTTTTAGATGAAATGAGGTTTGAGTTTAAGGGGTTGGTGGATAGTGGGAATCAACTGTATGATCCGATTACTAAGTCACCAGTCATGCTTGTATCGGTAAAAAATAGTTTGGAGAATCTTCCTCCCGCCATTCTACAGTTAGCGCAAAATCCAGATGAGATTTTATTTGGAACTAACACTTTACCAGACAGCATCCAAGGGAAGATGAAGATAATTCCCTGCAAGGTGATGGGAAGAGAGCATCAACTCATTATTGCCTTAAAGCCGGACCAAATTGTCATTAAGCAAGAACAGCACAGCTTTACCATAAAAAAAGGGTTAGTCTCTTTTACCATGCAAGAGCTCTCTAGCGAAGATGCATTTCAATGCATCGTTCATCCAAAAATGTTATCGGGTCCTAAAGACAGCACAACAACAAAAGTAAGCTAATATAACTATACTCTGAAGATGAAATTTTAGAAGGAGGATAAGTCATGAAAAGTTTGAAACTCCGGTTATCCTATTATTGGTATAAATTGTTAATGAAGCTTGGTCTTAAAACGGACGAAATATATTACATTGGCGGGAGTGAAGCCCTACCTCCACCACTTTCAAAAGAGGAAGAAGAAATACTCTTGAAAAAGCTTCCGAATGGAGATAAAACAGCACGCTCGATGTTAATTGAGCGAAATCTTCGTTTAGTGGTTTATATTGCGAGAAAATTTGAAAACACAGGGATTAATATTGAAGATTTAATTAGCATTGGAACCATTGGGTTAATTAAAGCGGTTAATACCTTTAATCCTGAAAAGAAAATCAAACTAGCTACATACGCATCTAGATGTATCGAAAATGAAATTTTGATGTATTTAAGACGGAATAATAAAATACGTTCTGAGGTGTCATTTGATGAACCATTGAATATTGATTGGGATGGGAATGAACTTCTTTTATCGGACGTTCTTGGCACGGAAGATGACATAATTACCAAGGATCTTGAAGCTAATGTTGACCGAAAGCTGTTAGTAAAAGCGTTACATCAACTATCTGATCGCGAAAAGCAAATTATGGAACTACGGTTTGGACTTGGTAGCGGTGAGGAAAAAACTCAAAAGGATGTTGCCGATATGCTAGGGATTTCCCAATCCTATATCTCGCGTTTAGAAAAAAGAATCATCAAAAGGTTAAGAAAAGAGTTTAATAAGATGGTTTAATTAAAAATAAGGAATAATTCAATACTAAAAAACTTTTTTAAAATAATTTTTATTAAAAAAGTGATTAATCTCAATAAATAATGGGTCTTTCAGCTTTCCCCTCCTTTTTTTGTACAGAGAGCTTGTGCATATTTTTCCTGCTCAGGGAGATACTGAATTTTGTACAGCAGCTCCTGTTAGGAGGGAAAAGGATTGACTCGAAACAAAGTTGAAATTTGCGGGGTCGACACATCAAAGCTTCCAGTTTTAAAGAATGAGGAAATGAGAGAACTCTTCAGGCAAATGCATAAGGGGGATTTAACCGCACGGGAAAAACTCGTAAATGGCAACCTCCGCTTGGTGTTAAGTGTTATCCAACGGTTTAATAACCGAGGTGAGTTTGTAGACGATCTGTTCCAGGTTGGTTGTATCGGTCTTATGAAATCAATTGATAATTTTGATTTAGGTCAAAACGTGAAGTTTTCCACTTACGCTGTTCCAATGATTATTGGAGAAATTCGACGTTACTTAAGGGACAATAATCCAATACGGGTTTCACGTTCATTACGAGATATTGCCTATAAAGCTCTTCAAGTGAGAGAGCGATTAATGAGCGAAACATCCCGCGAACCGACAGCTGAGGAAATTGCAAAAGTACTAGAAGTCCCGCATGAAGAGATAGTTTTTGCGTTAGACGCAATCCAAGATCCTGTCTCGTTATTTGAACCAATCTATAACGATGGTGGAGACCCTATTTATGTGATGGATCAATTAAGTGATGAAAAAAATAAAGATACCCAATGGATTGAAGAACTCGCTTTAAAAGAGGGAATGAGACGTTTAAATGACCGAGAGAAGTTGATTTTAAGGAAACGCTTCTTCCAAGGAAAAACACAAATGGAAGTGGCAGATGAAATCGGAATATCTCAAGCCCAGGTCTCTCGTTTAGAAAAAGCTGCCATTAAACAAATGAGTAAAAATATTCAAAGCTAAAGCTGCCTTTTGGCAGCTTTTCGGTTTTTTATAGAAATAAACATTATTTCATCCACTCAAAACATATAATTTAGAAGAATGCTTAGTGAGGTGGAGAAATGGTAAAAATATCCGATTTCCAAATAAAAGACGTTGTCAATGTTTCTGATGGGAAAAGGCTTGGGAATATAGGAGATATTGATATAAATTTAAATACTGGACAAATTGATGCTGTGGTCATTAGCGGTACAGGAAAAGTACTTGGCATATTTGGGAAAGATGAAGAAATTGTTATTCCATGGAGAAATATCCTGAAAATTGGCCAGGATGTCATATTAGTGC
>CAURFY010000386.1:0-3168 GCA_963524115.1 uncultured Bacillus sp. | reverse complement strand
CCATTTGTCCTTTTTTGTTCTTCCTTCAATGGACATAATTTTGACCCGACCAAACCCACGGACGGATAGTGTGTCTCCTTCGCGGCATTCAAAGGAAGCAGACTCAACCACAGTCCAGTTTACCTTAACTAACTTCTGGCCAATCAAAATTTGTGATTTTTGTCTCGAAATGGGATAGATAGAAGAAATGAGCGTATCTAACCGGAGCGAGGACGCTGTAATAGCTATTTCCTGCCATATTTCTTGAACAGAAACAGCCTTTTCAAATGGAACTTCCTCCAACCTAATTGTTGCCTTACCAATCATTTGAAGTTGCGTACTAAGATAACTTCCAATCTCACAAGCAGCAAAAAATTGCACAGCGATGTCATCATAAAGGATGTCGCCAAATTTCCCCCTTTTTAATCCAAGGGACATTAAGCTTCCTAATACATGTCGATGTTCAATTGTCACAAATTTACTCGGGTAATGGACCTCAAATAATGTGATCCGAAAATCCACTTCTGATATTTGATAATAATCAGGGTAAAATAAGGCTCTTTTTCTTTCGGCATTTTCAGTACCGCCAAAGAAAGTTACCTTTATATCTCCATGTTCACCAATGATTGTCTTCACAATTTGTTGTTCCCGAGGATCTAAAAAATCGGTTAACTTCGGTGTGTATGAATTTTCAACAAGATGCTTCCAATCAACGATTTGATCGATTAAATCCCGTTCTTCTGGACGGAAATGCTGGTATATCTCCATAGATTCACTAACTCCTTGCCATCTTGAAAAAGGAAAAGGCCCAAACACAGAGTAGTGCCCTTTCTATTAAGAAATCCAGTTAGAAATTTGCGCAATACCACTTGTTGCGAATTTTAGCACCATAATGGCGACGATTGGTGAAATATCTATCATACCAAGCGGAGGGATAATCCGGCGAAACGGTTCTAAATAGGGTTCGCAAATAGTGACAAGTATCCTTCCAATCCCAGTATTTCGTGCATTTGGAAACCAAGACATTAAAATATAAATAATTAATGCCCAGGAGTAAACTTCTATTATTGATGTTAATAGATAAAGCAAGGTATTCATTTAATTACCACCTCGAATTCTGAATGTCATGTTCTTGAAGAAATTCTGAAATATTCCCTGACACCTCAACATTATCGGGTGTGCAAAGAAAAATATTCATTCCAATCTTTTGGATGTCACCGCCAATAGCATATACAGTCCCACTCAAAAAATCAACAATACGTTTAGCTTGGTCATGATCAATACGTTGGAGATTAACCACAACGGAACGTCGATTTTTTAGATGGTCGGAAATATCTTGTGCCTCCGCGTATACTCTGGGTTCACACAAAACCAGTTTAGATGATTTTTGTATGCTTTGTAAACTTACCACATTTTGTTTGGAAACTGATTGTTTAGTCGTCCTTCGTTGATCAATTTCTTCTTCCTCGTATTTTTCTTCCTCATAATCATATTCATCATCTAAGAAAAAAAATGTTTTTATTTTCGATTTAATGCTCATTTCAATGCACCTCCTCTGTTTCTTCGCCTACCAGCGCAGTCCCGATACGAACCATTGTGGCCCCTTCTTCAACTGCAATTTCAAAGTCATTGGACATCCCCATCGAGAGCTCTCGGCATGGTGCGTATGTAAGTTCTAATTCAATGATCTCATCTCTCAGTTTTCTTAAACTACTAAAGCATTCCCTTAGTACAGATGTGTCGTCAGTATGTGGGGCCATTGTCATTAATCCACTTACCTCGATATTAGGAAACCGCTTAAGCTGATGAATGAACTCCACTACGTTTGCAAGTTCAATTCCATGCTTGGACTCTTCTCCAGAAACATTTACTTGCACAAAACATTTAATTCTCAATGTTGCTCGTTTATTTATCTCAGCTGCAAGAGATAAGCGGTCAACAGAATGAATATATTCCACTTTATCAATAATGTTCTTTACCTTACGGGTTTGTAGGGAGCCAATAAAGTGCCAAACAGGCTTGTCCTTTAAAACACCCCACTTTTCTAGGAGCCCTTCATCTCGATTTTCGCCAAGATGACGGATCCCAGCATTCAAAGCCTCTTCAGCTCGTTCGGTACTTACATATTTTGTAACGGCAATAATGGTCACTTCATCCTGACTTCGTCCGGATTTTTCGCATGCCGAAATTATTTGTTGTTGAATCGTTTTTAAATTTGATAAAACACTCATTTTTTGTTGTTAAGCCTCCTTCCAGCCAATAAAACTTACCATTCTACCCGTTTTACCATTGTCTCTACGATGTGAAAAAAAGACATCCTGGTCACAGCTGGTACACAATTTAGTCATCAAAATATGGTCTTCCAGTATACCTACATTCATTAATATCTGCTTGTTTAGTTCCTGCAAATTTAACCGATACTGGTTTTCTTTTACTATATGATAAGGCTTTTTCTCGGTATCTTTAAGTTTATTTTGTAAAAGTGTGATAACATTTTCGTCTACTACATAACAATTTTCACAAATAGAAGGTCCGATTACTACAAGGACTTCACTTGGTTTCGTACCCTCTTCTTGCCAACGGGAAATCATTTCTGCCCCAATTCCCGCGACGGTTCCGCGCCACCCTGCATGAGCAATTCCAATAAGTCGTTTGTTTGGTTCAATAAAATAAAGTGGTACACAGTCAGCATAACACAGTGTCAGTAACAATCCTGATTCAGATGTGAAAAATCCATCTGTTTTTTTAAAAGCATCACTGTACGCCGAAGAACCTCTCCCGCCATCAGCCGTAGTTAGTTTCTGAATGGTTGTTTGATGAGTTTGCTCAGCACCAACCCATTGGTTAAGCGGGAAATTTAGCACATTAGCTAATGTTTGTCGGTTTTGACAAACATCGTTATCGAGATCTCCGACATGAAACCCAAAATTCAATGTACTAAAGGACTCTTTGCTGAATCCTCCTTGTTTTGTCGAAAAGCCGACCACTAAATCTTGATACTTATTTGCCCAATCAGAAATCTCGTAATAGGTTGTGTCTTTTTTTACGAAAGGCTCCATGTATCAATCCCTCACCACATTTTCCTATAGTTTACCACAACGAAACATAAGGTCACAGTAAAAAAAAGCGCGTTACTTGACCTCGGTCCCAAGATATTTCTCACCGCCCGTTTCTTTATAACGCACTAAT
>CAURFY010000385.1:0-3178 GCA_963524115.1 uncultured Bacillus sp. | reverse complement strand
CTTTAAAACGGAAAAAAATCTGAAATAATATGCTTATTTTTCCACTTAATTTTAGAATTGCCAAAAAGGATAAAAAATGAGACAAAACCATATTGGTCCTGCCTCAGCTTCAGTATATTTAAGTGAATGTGGTTCGAAGTTTTTCCGTCTGTTGGTTCACTCTCTGAATTGCCTCATTATATTCGGCTTCAAGTTGTCCGATTATCGCGGCAACTGGCTCAATTTTTGCAATGGCACCAACTCCGTGCCCGGCTGACCAAATATCACGCCATGCTCTTGTTTTTGTTTCTTTCTGCATATCATTAAAATCCACTTTGATTTTCTTAGCTAATAGTTCAGGATCTAAGCCGGCCTTCACAATACTTGGCTTTAACATATTTGCATGGACACCCGAAAAGGCATCGGTAAAAATGATGTCCTCTTGGGAAGCCTCGACCAGCATCCGCCGATAGTCATCATTTGCCAAACTTTCGGTAGCAACAATAAATCGAGTCCCCAAATAGGCTAGATCCGCCCCAGCAGCCTGGGCAGCTAATATACTATTCCCGGTAGAAATACCTCCAGCGAGAACAATCACACCATCCCAAAATTTCCGAACCGTATCAACAAATGCAAATCCGTTAATAACTCCAGCGTGACCACCTGCCCCACTTGCAACTAAAATTAATCCATCGACGCCAGCATCTATTGCTTTATTAGCAAACTTAACATCACTTACATCAGCAAAAACGATACCACCATACCCATGGACAATCTCAACTACTTGTTTCGGATTTCCCAATGAAGTGATCACTAATTGCGGTTGATGTTTTTGGACAAGCGCTAATTCCTCGTCAAGGCGGTTGTATGAACGATGAACGACCATATTCATTGCCCATGGCGCTACTTTGCGGTTTGGTTCCTGTTTTTTAGCTGCTGTAAGTTCCTCATTCAACTCACCCATCCATTGGTCCAACACCTCAATCGGTCGTGCATTAGGTGCGGGAAATGATCCAATTACTCCGTTTAAACAGCTTCCTTTTACCAGGTCTGGTCCTGACACTAAGAACATGGGTGCCGCAATAGCAGGCAAGCTAAGTTGGCTCCACCAGTTTTCAGGAATACCCTTTCCCATCCAACCACCTCCATTTTAATTCATAAACATATTTCTGAATATTCAATCATCTTAATAATACAAGTTCATCAGCCTTGTTTCAATATTTTCATCACCAATTCGATAACAAAAAAAGGTAAGCCTATGTGATAAATCATACGCTTACCTTTTTATGGTTTATAGGTCATACATCGATTACCGTTTTGGAATTAGTTCTGCCGCTTCTTTATCAAGCATCACGATAGCATTATCATGCAATCTAATAGCAGTTGAAGGTAATTGATTACTTATTTTTTCGTTAAGTGTTTTTTTGATTACCTCAGCTTTTTTGGTACCGTTAGCTAATAACAATGCCTGATTCGCCTCAAGGATATGCTTAATTCCTAACGAAATTCCATTCTGAAGCTCTTGTGCTACTTTAAAATATTTCTGGCCAACCGTCGCAGTTGTGTCATCAAGATCAATTACATGAGAATATAAATCAAATGAAACACCTGGCTCATTAAATCCTAAATGACCATTCATACCAACTCCAAGAACCACCAAATCCAAGTTCCCTTTTGAATGGATGATGTTATCAATTTTTAAACACTCACCATCAAGATTGCTACTTTTTGTATCGAAAAAATAAATATTTTCCTCTTTGGCATTTATACGTTTAAATAGTTGATTATATAAAAAATATTGACAACTACCCTCATCGCTTCTGCCCATTCCTACCCACTCGTCTAAACCGACAAACACAGCTTCAGTAAAATCAACCCGTTTTTCCTGATAGGCACGAACTAATTCATTAACCAAACCAATTGGTGTATCCCCACCTGCAATACAAAGAAGTGCATTTGGTTTATTGTTTACCAAATCAATCAATATATTTGCAGCTGCCAATGACATTTCTCTATAAGTATCATAAATCTTAACATTCATTCCTTTACCCCTCCTGATACCATACTACTAACCAATTGTTTTTGAAACAACATAGCAATGATTAGTGGTGGAAGTGATGCAAGAATTCCTCCCGTTGCAATCATCCCATAATCTACAGCATTCTTCCCACTAAATTCAGCAATAGCAACTGAAATGGTCTTCGCTTCCAAAGAAGAGGTGAAAATGAGTGAAAAGAAAAACTCTTCCCAAGTTAACAGGAATGCCAGGATCCCCGTCGCTATCACACCTGGGCGAACAATCGGAAATACAACCCTCCAAAGAATTTGGAGCCTTCCACATCCATCAATCATGGCTGCTTCCTCTAACTCTTTTGGAAAAGACGAAAAATAGCTTTGCATGACCCAAATTACATATGGAATAACAAAGGTTAAATCTAATAAAATAAGAGCCATCTTTGAATCTAGTAACCCAATTTTGCTTAACAAAATATAGAGGGGTATAACAATAACCACTGGCGGAATCATATAAGTAAATAAAAATAAGTAGACTAACTTATTGCGAAATCGAAATTTTAGCCTAGCACATGCATACGCTGCTAAACCACCAACAATTAATGAAATTACCATAACTGTTAATCCAACAATTAGGGTATTCCCCATCGCAACTTTAAAGGTATAAGCGATTTCATTATTCTTATTAGTAAAAATATCAATATAACGTGAAAAAGTTACATTTTTTGGAATCCAATCTAATGGAACTCTCGTAAGGTCCTTCTGATACGAAATACTAGAAATAAACAGCCATGTATAGGGGGCTAAAGTGCAAAACGTGACGACGATAGCAAATAGATACTGAATAGTTCGGAACGATTTACTTCTCTTCACTATTTTACACCTCACCTTTTTTCATTGTTTTTACATACACAAAAGTTAATAATGCAATAATGAGCGCGATTAAGTAAGAAATGGTTGCACCTTTTGAATAATTTAGCTCCACAAATGCTGATAAGTAGGAAGCATAGGTCATTGTGAGAGTACCATTTGCTGGGCCCCCTCTTGTGGTTGCATAAATGATATCAAACACTTTAAAAAGATCAATCGTTCTCATCACTACAACAACTAGAATTGTAGGTTTTAAGTAGTGTAGTGTAATAGAAAAGAATCGTCGGATAGCACCTGCTCCATCCATTAAGGCTGC
>CAURFY010000384.1:0-3198 GCA_963524115.1 uncultured Bacillus sp. | reverse complement strand
AGGAGGCTCACCGCCCGCCCCGCGGAAAGCGAAGTGCCTGGAACGGAAATCAACATCCAAATCTAGTACAGCCTAAATTAAAGGGACTTTTTCAGTGGCCTCGGTTTTAACACAGCCTTTTTTTAAAAAATTTCATCTAAGAGAACTTGAGGATCTAGGATCATGTCCCCGTTTTCATTGACTTCAATCAGTTCTTCTTTTTTCATTTTGGTCAGGGTACGGCTGACTGTCTCTCTTGTTGTTCCTATCATATTGGCAAGGTCTTTGTTGGTGAATTCTGACTTTAACAATATTCTTCCATCCTCAAACGTGGTTCCATTCTTTTCTGCTAGTCTAACAAGTAATTTAATAATTTGCTCGTAAGTATTATTTAATATTTGTTCTTCTAGGCGGTCTTGTAAATCAATGATTTTTTCTCCAAGGACCTTAAATACTTTAATGCATAAATGTGGATTTTCTATTAGCACCTTTTCGAATTGATCAATTGGTACCACGACAAGCTTTGAGTTTTCAATGATCTCAGCAAAAGCAGGATATTCCCCTTTTCGGAAAAAGCCCACGTGGGGAAACATTTCGCCAGTTTTGGCAATGGCAACTATTTGTTCTCTGCCACTTGAATCACTTTTGTAAATTTTTACTTTGCCTTCAAAGATGAAATAAACATTCGTTAATGGGTCACCTTGTAAAAAAGCATGAGTATTTTTTTTCCAGTCTCGGGCAATGGCAATGTCCACAATTTTTGCAAGTTCAAAATCATTTAAATCCCGAAACAAGCTGAATTTGGAAAGAACCATTTTAATTTGCTCTTTTTTCATTATTTCACCTCTGTGCAAAATCCTTATGTCTTTTTATATTGTAACAAATAAATAAGGGAAATCACTATTTTTCGACAAAATCTCTTTGATTTAAAAAGAGTCATTGATATCACGATCAAACAATATTATTTTAAGGACAAATATGGTAATAATTAATTTTGGTTGTTCTCTTTTTTTACGAACGCTCATTCGCTACAATATAATCATCGAGGTGAGAACGTTGAAAGTAAGAAAAAATTTACAGGAAGTAATCAATCTTTTAAAAGATAGTAAAGATTTTAATGAGAATATTGAATTTTGGCATACAATTGAGGCAAAGGAGGCCAAAACCGTTTCCTTACCGGAGGGTCTCCACCCTAAACTTGTAAAAGCACTTGAACAACGAGGAATCAACCAATTATATACACATCAATTTTTTGCTTACCAGTCGGTTATCAATAATAGTAGTATCGTAGCGGTCACACCAACTGCTTCAGGGAAAACTCTTTGTTATAATTTGCCGGTTATTCAAACACTTATGAATGATAAACAAACAAGGGCACTATACATGTTCCCAACAAAAGCATTGGCGCAGGATCAAAAAAGTGAGTTGAACGAATTAATCCAGGAAGGTGATTTGGATCTTAATTGTTATACGTATGACGGTGACACAGCTGCAAATATTCGCCAAAAGGTTCGCCGGGCTGGTCATATTGTGATAACCAATCCTGACATGCTTCACTCGGCTATTTTGCCCCATCATACTAAATGGGTGTCCTTATTTGAAAATCTAAAATACGTGGTCATTGATGAGCTCCATATATATCGCGGTGTATTTGGAAGTCATGTGGCCAACGTGATTCGGCGCTTAAGGAGAATCTGTCAGTACTATGGCAGCGATCCAGTGTTTATCTGTACTTCAGCAACAATTGCTAATCCGCTTGAATTAGCTGAGGGACTCACTGAAAAACAAATGCAATTAATTGATAATAATGGAGCACCTAGCGGAAGAAAACATTTTCTTTTTTATAACCCGCCTGTAATAAACAAACCGCTTAATATTCGTAGGAGCGCTACGCTCGAAGCAAAGCGGCTAGCAGGTGAACTGTTGAAAAATAAAATTCAAACTATCGTGTTTGCAAGAAGTAGGGTCAGGGTTGAAATTCTACTAACCTATTTAAAAGAGCTAGTAAAATACCAACTTGGCCCTAAATCGATAAGAGGGTATCGGGGTGGGTATTTACCGACCGAACGAAGAGAAATAGAGAAGGGACTTCGCACAGGGGAAATTTACGGAGTAATTAGCACTAATGCACTTGAGCTTGGAGTAGATATTGGACAACTTCAGGTTTGTATCATGACAGGATATCCGGGCTCTATTGCCAGTGCTTGGCAACAGGCTGGGAGGGCAGGGAGACGCCATGATGAGTCGCTTGTTATTCTTGTCGCCAGCTCAAGTCCATTAGATCAGTATGTAATTCAAAACCCTGACTATTTCTTTAAACGAAGTCCAGAAACGGCAAGAATTAATCCGGATAACCTAATTATTCTCATCGACCATATGAAATGTGCGGCATATGAACTCCCGTTTAGAAATGGGGAACTATTCGGAACAGTAGAAACTGAAGAAATTCTTGAATACTTAACAGAGGAAAGAGTTCTTTATCAAAATGGAGAAAAATGGTATTGGATGACTGATTCTTTCCCAGCCCACAACATCAGCCTGCGCTCGGCATCTCAGGAAAACGTCGTAATTATTGATCAAACTGAGGTTGGAAAAGCTAAGGTAATTGGGGAAATGGACCGGTTCTCCGCAATGACCTTACTCCACGAAGAAGCAATTTACCTCCACCAGGGCATTCAGTTTCAAGTAGAAATACTTGATTGGGAAGAAAAGAAAGCCTTTGTACGGGAGGTAGACGTTGACTATTTTACCGATGCTAATTTGGCGGTGCAGTTAAAGGTCCTTGAAATTGATAAAGAACGATCCGAGGGGCCTTGGCAGTTAGGTTACGGTGACGTTAGTGTTCAAGCGATGGCGACAATTTTTAAAAAAATTAAATTTGAAACTCATGAAAATATAGGATCAGGACCAATTAACTTACCAGAGGAAGAATTGCACACAAGTTCAGCTTGGATCTCTTTACAGCAGGATTTGCATAATTTTAGTGAAGAACGCATCGAACATGGCTTAATTGGGACCGCACATGCTTTAAAGGCCATTGTCCCTTTATTTGTGATGTGTGATCCGCAGGATATACACGTAGTTCCTCAAGTAAAGGCAGCCCATAACGAGAAACCAACTATTTTTTTCTATGACCGTTATCCTGGTGGAATTGGTTTAAGCGAAAAGATTTACGGTGGAATTGAATTTGTTCTAACTGAAACGAAGTCAATGGTTGAA
>CAURFY010000383.1:0-3207 GCA_963524115.1 uncultured Bacillus sp. | reverse complement strand
GCGGGGTCTCACCTGTCCCGCTGCTCCCGCAGGAGTCGAGCACCTTCCGCTCCAAACAACCTAAAGTAAATCAACTTGAGGTATTGCCACACACTTTTTCTAACCTTGCAAAGTGTGTTGCTATCATTTTTATGTTTTGACAAGCTGCAGTAAGTAATACCTGCTCGCTCGCATTCCTCAATCCCCGCAACCTACAACCGTAAGCCCATGCAGTTCTTTTGAATCTGAGAAGCTTCGCTCAATATTTTCCTTCCTTAATTTATAAAGCATATTTTCCATTTCTAATTGCCTTTCAGAGCGAATTCCATGAAGTTAATCAATAAACATCATTTTTAAAAGAATAAGGTAAGGAGATCAGGGGCGTCCGTTGTCATCGCTTTATTAAGGACTGAACCATTTCAAGTCGAAACCAGAGATCGATATATTTTTCAAGCAAGCGAGAAGTTATGATCTGGAACTAACTTCAATAGACACAAATTCATATTCACTTTGGATAGAGTTTTTTGGCTTAAAACCTGATTTCACCACATATTTTTATTATTTATTGGTTGAGTGGAAGGATTGTATTGGAACCGCACCGTTGATTGGAGTGGAAGGCGCGAAGACTCCTGCGGGAGCAGCGGGTCAGGTGAGACCCCGCAGGAGCGTAAGCGACGAGGAGGCTCAGCGCCCGCCCCGCGGAAAGCGAAGCGCCTGGAACGGAGAACAACAAACCAATTGAACATCCATTTCATAATAAATTAACGTGGTGAATCACTAAATTTTTCAGGTAAAATAATAGACTGTCGAGAGTTTCTCGACAGCCTTAGGACCAACATCCATTTACCTGGATATTGGTCCTTTTTCGTTGATTTTATCCTACTATTGAAGGACTGACGTCTGTATATCCCATCTCATTAATATTTTTCAAAATCAAGACTAAGCTCACAATCGTAATCAAATTAAACAATGGAAAAATTGCCATTTCTACAGCACTTATTTCAACGCCCGCAAGTACCTGTCCAATGATCATTGCAGTTAAAGCACTTAAAAGCGTAATCATTTTGATTGTAAATATGGTTGTTAAGAGATACCCAAGTGGCTGTCTTTTTATCAACAATACTGCAGCAATTACTGATGAAGGAATCAAAATTCCCAAGTCAATTCCCTGAACCACAAAAGTTGTATAATGTTCTAAAGTTAAATCTGGTTTTCCATCAAAAAGTGGAGGTACTATTCTCCCAAGCCACATCATCCCTACTGCAACACCTAAAAACAACAGCACACCACTAACAAATTTCACTGGAAGTTTTTGAGTAAAGGCAGCGCTTAATGACTTCAAATTAAATGTCAGCATGGTTAATATAAATGCAAAAAAGCTAAGTGACATAAGAGCTACAAACAATAAAAAGAATGAATTATACATTGCAATAAAAGTGTACACTACATAGGTATACAAGAAGTATCCCAGCGTGCCTGCAAGTAACAACCTTCCTTTTAAAGAATCTTTCCTAGATAAATATAACGATACTAGCAGTAACGGTACGCCAAGGACTAATGTTACGACATCCTGTGCCCTCGCTTGCACTGCCATGGTGACACTATCATTTTTGTACAATCCTTTTCCATAAATTGACACAGCCAAGCCATTAAGTGAAGTGAATTCATGCTCCCCTGGACCCTGATTAGAAAACGCACCGTACGCTGCCGCAATAATTGATAAGGCAACGATCCACAGTACAAGGATACTAATGGTTCTTTTGGATTTCATATTCCTTTACCACCTTACAGTTTTAGAATTTTATGGCTCAACCATTATGAAGCATGATTAAACCGATCAGCAAACTCTTTAATGGAAGCAATATCAAAAGTGGATTGATCAGAGGACACTCCAGTAACCTTTTTAATTATTTGTTTTTCAAAGAAGTTCATATTTGAAAAAATAAACTCTCCGCCAAATAAGCCATCTGTAACTGCTTTAGCCCGTAGATCCGCTGGGAAAGCTGTTTCAAACTGGGTTTTTGCTTCATCACCATCGCGAAAACAACACAGAAAGAACCCCATTTTTTTTGTTAATAACGTATCATGATTCATGCTTATAAATTTTTTCACCTTCCTCTGTATCATTCCTGCATGAATTGACCCCCCTATAATCACAGCCTCGTAAGGGGTTAAATCTGGATTATTATGCTTACTTAAATCAACCAATTCGACCTTTCCAACAAGGCTCTCACCTAATAATTGGGCAGCTTTTGCGGTTGTACCATGGGATGAGCAATAAACAATAAGATTAGTCACCTAAATCCCTACTTTCTACTTATCTTGTTAACAAACAAACTAATATGGCGTTTCTCGCCACCATTTACAAAAAAATAATATCAAAGTACAAGCCTATCAAATCATAATAGATAAAAATGGATAATATATAAATCCGCTTACCTTTATAATAGATTATTTTGGTATATTCCCCTTCATAAATAACGAAAGTTTATTGAATTATGAAAAAAGATTAGCCTTTAAAAATTCACGAAAATTATAACGGCGAACACACTAGTGCTCACCGCGGTTTACCTGAGTTATTTGACTGTTGCTTCTTCTTCATAATAACGGGACAATTCAATAACCATCGCACCCATTCGTTCTAACTCTGGTGCAACTAACCTCTCAATTCCTTCATCTCTAATCGCGTCTGCGGTAATTTTCCCAACCGCAACAGCAACTGTACCGGTCTTAAATGCAGTTACGATTCCATTTATGTATCCACTTTCCCTTGCATAATCAAACAATGACCTCACCTGAATTGCCGTTGTAAAACATACAGCATCTACCTTGTGATGTAGCAACTCTTGGCATAATTGTTCAACTGTTTCACCTTGTGGAGGAGTATGTTGATAGGGTAATATTTGTTGCACTACAGCACCCTTCGTTTCAAGAAAACGAATCAAAGCTGGGGCCGCCTCGCCATGGAGTTGAACCATAACTCTTTTCCCAGTAAAATCATACTTTTCTAAAGCTCGAATTAGCCCTTTATTTGTACCATCGTCATCAACCTCAACCGGTGAGATTCCTAATCGCTTTAAAACAGCTAATGTTTTATAGCCTCGAGAAGCAACTTTTGCTTCATTGATAATTTTCAAGAATCCCTCTTGAATCCCCATTTTACCTGCAAGATCGATTAGGGTTTCTGTTCCAATTCCTGTTGTTAAAACAACCCAATCGGCACCCTCA
>CAURFY010000382.1:0-3207 GCA_963524115.1 uncultured Bacillus sp. | reverse complement strand
ATATTAACAGCGTAATCGGTCTTCCTGGAGATAGTATTGAGATGAAAAATGATGTGCTTTATATTAACGGAGAAGAATTAGAAGAACCGTATTTAGTAGAAAACAAAAAAGATAATCCATTTTATAAACTGACAGAGGACTTTTCATTGCGAGAAAAAACCGGAGAATCCCAAGTGCCTAAAGACATGTTATTTGTTATGGGTGATAATCGTTTAAAGAGTAAAGATAGCAGGATTTTCGGACTTATTCCCTACGACTCGGTTATTGGAGAAGTGAAATTTCGATTTTATCCAATAAAAGAAATTGGCATACCTAATTAATAGAACTTTAATGAGAGAAGGAGATAGATTATTCCATTATCGAGCGCGATTGTTGTAGAGTTTCTATAGAAAATTAAAAAAGGGGTACCCAAGTGGAATTTTACTCATTGGGTACCCCTTAATCTTTATTTAAAACACTTTTGTAGTCCAATCCTCACAATTCCAAATATCAGTCGCAATTTCACGATAGAAATCAGGTTCGTGGGATACCATCAAGATACTTCCGCGATATGCCTTTAAAGCACGCTTCAATTCTTCTTTTGCGTCCACATCCAAATGATTGGTTGGTTCGTCTAGAATTAATAAATTCGTTTCTGTGTTTAAAATTTTACACAATCGAACTTTGGCTTTTTCGCCACCAGAAAGGACTTCGATTTTACTTTCAATATGTTTCGTCGTTAATCCACATTTTGCAAGAGCAGCACGGACTTCAGCCTGATTCATACTTGGGAACTCGCTCCAAATCTCTTCAATACAAGTGTTGTAGTTGGACTGTTTTACTTCCTGTTCGAAGTAACCGATGTATTGATACTCACCACGTTCCACTTTACCCGAAATGGGATTAATCAACCCAAGAATACTTTTTAAAAGAGTAGACTTACCAATACCGTTTGCACCAACAAATGCAATTTTTTGTCCGCGTTCCATTTTCAAATTCAGTGGGCGCGAAAGTGGTTCATTGTAACCAATAACAAGATCTTCAGCCTCGAAAATCCAACGACTAGCTGCACGTGCCTCTTTGAAATTAAACTCTGGCTTCGGCTTCTCTTTACCTATTTCAATAACTTCCATTTTGTCGAGCTTTTTCTGACGAGACATCGCCATATTACGAGTCGCCACACTTGCCTTGTTACGTGCAACGAAATCTTTCAAATCAGCAATTTCTTGTTGTTGACGCTTGTAGGCAGACTCAAGCTGTTGCTTCTTCATTCCATGAATTTTTAAGAAGTTATCATAGTCACCAACATAGCGATTCAACTCTTGATTTTCCATGTGATAGATCAAATTAACAACATTGTTCAAGAATGGAATATCATGTGAGATCAAGATAAATGCGTTCTCATATTCCTGTAAATAGCGCTTCAACCATTGGATATGCTGTTCATCCAAATAGTTCGTAGGCTCGTCTAGTAATAGGATTTCAGGCTTTTCTAGCAAAAGCTTAGCCAACAAAACTTTCGTACGTTGCCCACCGCTAAGATCATCTACATCTCGATCGAGTCCAATATCGTCTAACCCTAAACCACGAGCAACTTCCTCAACTTTTGAATTAATTTGATAGAAATCATTACTATCTAAAGTTTCTTGTAGCTCTCCAACTTCTGCAAGCAGTGCATCGTTATAAGCACCATCATCACCCATTTTTGCATAAAGTTCATTGATTTCTGCTTCTGCATCAAAAAGATATTGAAAAGCTGTACTCAAAGCGTCACGCATTGAAGTACCTTTCTGAAGTACAGCATGCTGATCTAAATAACCAACACGAACCTTTCGTGACCAATCAACTTTTCCTTCGTCGGGTTGTAGTTTCCCAGTAACAATATTCATGAAAGTAGACTTACCTTCACCGTTTGCCCCAACTAATCCAACGTGTTCTCCTTTTAAAAGTCGAAAAGACACATTATTAAAAATCGCACGATCACCGAAACCGTGGCTTAAATTTTGTACGTTTAATACGCTCATTTTATTAACCCCTTATCTAAAGTCACATGAAGATATCTTACTAGATTTGGACGAGATTTTCTACTTGAAGTTATTTCTTGTGCAAAATGTAATTCGATTTCTTGGCTAAATTGAAATATGCCCCTTCTGAACGAGGATGATTCCCTTATCTGGATCCGTGGGGTCGGTTCTTTTATGATGGTGTAAACCATGAACTATTTGGTAGTATTTTTGAAAAGGAAAATAGCTAAAAAACTGTAAGACAGAAGTCAAATATGATGATAAAAGGCTTTGGGGGAATATTTTGGAGAACCAAGAATCTTGAAGTCATTAAAAAATGGTACAGTGATGTGTTGAAGATTGAAATAGAAAAATGGAATGGGACTGTGATAAAACCCCAATTAGGAAATGAAACTATGTTTTCTTTCTTTACAGAGTCTGACAGTTATTTTCCAAAAGAATAACAAGTTATGTTAAATTTCCAAGTACATAATCTAAATGAGACTATTAAGCATCTTGAACTGATTGGTGTACCTCTTGTAAAGGAAAAAGAGATTAGTGAATTTGGAAAGATTAAATTATTCCACAGTAAATATTATAATAGTGGAGTAGCTATCAAAATATTCATAATAATTTGAATATTTGTGAAAATAACAGGGTTTCTTACACTTTTTGTCGAATATGTAATTTTGTAGTCAGAACATCTAAAAAAGGAGTGGGATGAATTATGAAAACACGGGTGACAGAGGTCTTTGGTATTAAATATCCAATTGTACAAGGAGGCCTAGCTTATCTAGCTTATGCTGAACTGGCGGCTGCTGTCTCGAATGCGGGAGGACTTGGGCAAATTACCGCTGCAACGATAGGTTCACCAGAAAAACTCCGAGAGGAAATCAGGAAAGTTCGTAAACTTACAAATAAGCCTTTCGGCGTAAACTTTGCAATTGCGAAGCACGACAACGGTGGAAACTATCAGGAATTACTTGAAGTTGCAATTGAGGAAAAGGTGCCGGCTATCTCTCTAACGGGAGCGAACCCGCAGCCTGTATTTGAAAGAATTAAAGGAGAAAACATTCGAACGCTTGTACTTGTAGCTGGGGTTAGGCAAGCACAAAAAGCTGAAGAATTAGGTGCTGATGCGGTGATGGCGGTTGGACAGGAAGGTGGGGGTCATTTAGGACGAGATGATATTGGTACAATGGTACTTATTCCTCGTGTTGTAGAT
>CAURFY010000381.1:0-3213 GCA_963524115.1 uncultured Bacillus sp. | reverse complement strand
GTCCCAACACTGCTAATCACAAGGACAGAGAAGAACGGGATTAAACTTTTAAAGAAGATGAGTGAAGCAAATGAAGCAGTCATCAGTAGCAATCCCACAATTATTAACTTCTTCATCAGAGGCATTTTTTTACCAATTTTACTACCGGTAATATACGACGTAGTGGTCATAAATAACAGTGGTATCGCTAAAATACTGCCTTTAAGAATGCCGTCAATATGATGTTCTTTTTCGAGAATATCGGAAATGTAAAACAGAATACCGAATAAAGCAAAAAGGCAGGTTGCCCCTGTAAAATAAGCAGCAAATAACCATCTACCTTCTGATTTAAAAACAGAAATTAAACCTTTGACATATTTGCCTAAAGGAGGTGGTTCTTTTTCAGCCTTTTTTTCTTTAATAAAAAAGATCGTTAATAAGATAGATGCTAAACAGAAGATTGGAAAAGCGAAGAAAGTAGCATACCAAAATAGAAGGGCAAAAAGAGCTCCTAGTATTGGACTAATGACCTTTCCAAACCCGTTAGAAGCCTCAACAAGACCAAGAACACGACTTTGTTCAGCCCCCTTGAATAAGTCCCCTGTTAACGCCATGGCAATCGGTGCCGTCCCAGCGGCTCCTAACCCTTGCATGACCCTTCCGGCGAGGATCCATATGTATGCATTTGAAAACCAAGCCGAGGCTGCACCGGCAAGTAATCCACCACAACCGTATAAAATAAGCGCAGGGATGATGACTGCTTTTCGTGAAAAACGATCAGATAAATACCCCAAAATCGGAATGGATATCGCTGCAGCAATCGAAAAGACTGAAATAATAAGACTTATTTTAAATTGAGAGACATCCAATTCCGTTTTCATTTTTGGCAGAATTGGAATCAACATGGAGTTTCCCAAGACTAGAATCATTGGGATGGAGCCAATTGCTAATATCGTTAAACCATTCGGTTTTTTCTTTGACAATTGATAAACACCCCTTACTAATAAAATAAAAGCTTTCCTATTGTTTGAAATGTATTAGAACTTTATACAAATACAGCCGCCTATTTTCTTTGGAAAAAGCCTAAACATTACACATTTACCCAGTTTTTGAATAATCTATCCTAGAAAAATGAGGAGGCGTTTTCCCTAATGGATTTTTTAGAATTACCAAAAAGGACTTCGGGAGAGAGGTCATATGGATTGACTTCAATTGCTGACTTCGGTACTCCGGTTGGGGAGTTAAAGCATATTTTATCTGAATACGATAGCCTGATTGACATAGCAAAAATTGGAATTGGCTCGGCATATGTAACTCCAAATATTCAAGAAAAAGTCGACCTTTACAAGCAGCATCAGATTAAGCCTTATTGTGGTGGTACATTATTTGAAAAATGCTACTACCAAAATAAAATTCCCGAGTATATCCAGTATTTAAGCCAATTAGGAATAGAATGGATTGAAGTTTCAAATGGAACTTTAGACATTCCTATCGAAAAGCGTCTTGCCCTCATTACCCAATTAAAAAAGGAGTTCCATGTGATTGCCGAGGTAGGCTCAAAAGACTGTGATATGGAAATACCTATCTCAAAATGGAAAGAAGAAATGAAACTTTTCCTTGATGCAGGGTGTGAGTACGTGATTACCGAGGGGAGAGATTCCGGTACATCAGGCATTTATGGAAAAAATGGGGACATTAAAGACCACCTTATTAATGAGCTAATCAAAGACATAGATTATAAAAAGATTATTTTTGAAGCACCAACTGCAAAACACCAAATGTATTTTATTAAACAATTGGGAGCAAACGTTAATTTAGGGAATGTAAAAATTCAGGATGTTTTAGTGTTAGAAGCCCAAAGGTGTGGATTACGAAGTGAAACCTTTTATATGGAGGATCGTGAATGGTCATTACTTTAATCAGGCATCTTCCTACGGAGTGGAACAAGAAGAAAATGCTTCAAGGAAGAAAAGATATCGATATTTCCGCTAACTCGGAAGAGAATCAAGCTGGTATAAAACAGAACCAGCAATGGTTACAAGAAATTGCTCCATTTGAGATTGTGTTAGCAAGTACTTTAAAACGAACTCAACAAACGGCAAGATTATATGGATTTGGACCAGAAATAGAGGGGTTATTAGATGAATTAGATTTTGGTCCGTTTGAGGGTGTACCAAGGGAGAAATTGATTGAAATGTATGGGGCTCAGTGGGTGGAAAATCCACGGGAACTGATTCTTGGAGAGCGGATTGTCAATCTTGAAAATAGAGTAGTTTCCTTTTTAGATAAATATCAGTGCTATTCAAATATTTTAGTATTTGGGCATGGATCATGGATGAGAGCTCTCGTGTCATATTACCAAAATGGCGATATTAATAAAATGAACAAAATAACGATTCAAAATAATGAATGCATAACATTACGATTTAGTAATCAGAAATAATAAAGATTGAAACGGAGGGGTAGGATTGTCCGGAACGATAACATATGAGGCGTGGAATGAACAAATGGTAGCTCATACTTTAAAAGAGAACCGAGATTATCTAGATATTTTAAAATGGGCCTATCGTGAATATGGAAAAGACATTGTGTATGCTTGTAGCTTTGGCGCTGAAGGTATAGTCCTTATCGATTTAATCTATAAGGTAAACAAGGAGGCTCGAGTTGTTTTCCTAGATACGGGACTTCATTTTAAAGAGACTTATGACTTAATTGATAAGATGAAAGAACGTTATCCAACGTTGCAGATTGATTTGGTAAAACCAAAAATGACTTTACAGGATCAAACGAAGTGGTATGGAGAGGAATTATGGAAAGTTAATCCTAATCTTTGTTGTCATATGAGAAAAATTGTTCCGCTACAGGAAGCATTAACAGATTCTTTGGCTTGGATAACTGGTTTAAGGAGAGAGCAATCCCCAACAAGGAGTAATGTCCAGTATATTAATAAGGATGGAAAATTCCAGAAAATAAAAATATGCCCACTTATCCATTGGACGTGGGATGATGTGATGACCTATATCGATTTCCATCAACTTGAATATAACCCTTTGCATGATCAGGGATATCCTAGCATTGGTTGTGAGCCATGCACCAAGAAGGTAACCGGAAAAGGTGATGCCCGTTCCGGCCGTTGGGCTGGTCAAAATAAGACAGAATGCGGACTTCATTTATCATAAAGGCTGTGTTAAAGCTCAATGTTGATTTTTTGCACAATGTTGATTGGAGTGGAAG
>CAURFY010000380.1:0-3217 GCA_963524115.1 uncultured Bacillus sp. | reverse complement strand
TCTCCAGAACCAGTGGATATCAATTAGAAAATCATAAAGATAAGATTATTGAGGAGAATAAAGGAGAATATATCTTAATCATTGAGGGGAGCATTCCAGCATCCGATGACTTTTTATCGGTCGGCGGCCACTCAATTAAGGAGGATATCGTACATGCAGCCCGGCATGCGAAAGCCGTATTAGCCTATGGTAGCTGTGCTTCCTGGGGCGGAATTGCAGCGGCGACACCGAATCCGACTGGTTCAGTACCCGTAACTGAGTATATAAAAGACGTACCCATCGCATTGATTCCTGGTTGCCCTCCTATTGCCGAAGTTATGGTCGGTACACTTTTATACATACATATCCATGGATGCCTTCCCGAGTTAGATAAAAAGGGACGCCCAAAAAGATTTTATCAATATACAGTCCATCAACAGTGTCATCGAAAACCCTTTTTTGATCAAAAGCTATTTGTAGAAGTCTACGATGACGAAGGAGCGCATAAAGAATATTGTTTGTTTAAACTGGGTTGCAGAGGACCTTCCTCGTTTAATTCCTGTGAATGTATGGGCTGGAATGGTGGAGTGGGTTCCCCGATTTTAGCTGGAGCCGCTTGTATCGGCTGTTCAGAAAAGGGATTTTGGGATAAAGGGATGTTTTGTTGCCGAAAAACAAAAGTGTAACTGACTAGGCGGAAGTCAGTTGTTCGGGTCATATTAGTGGGTATATTTAAATGATTATCAATGTAGAAAAAAGTGCCTGATCCCCATTCTGAAGGGGTCAGGCACTCTTCTATATTATTATTTTGCAAATCGATGGTTCCCGATTGTAACGGTTACTTCGCGAGAAAAAATCCACTGACTGACTGCCTTATTAGGGTTATAGAAAAATAGTGAACCTTTGCCTTGACCTCTAAATGCCAATGCTTCGTTTACTGCTTGTTTTGCTGATGCATCGGCTGGTTGGTTAATCGCCCCATTTTGAACCGGTGTAAAGGCATAATACCCGTTTGACTTTTGGTATATTACCGATTGTACCGTATTAGGGAAATCTGGACTATCCACTCTATTTAAGATAACAGTCGCAACTGCAACTTTCCCTGCATATGGTTCACCTTTTGCTTCGGCATTTACTAGTCTTGCCATCATATCTTTTTCTACTGTTGTAATCGTAGAATCTGGGATTACTAGACTTTGTCCTGGATAGATTAAATCACTTGTTTTATTATTCGTCTTTTTAATATTTGCAACAGGAACACCGTATTTAGCTGCAATCTTCCAATAAGAATCACCTGATTGCACTTGGTAAGATGAGGCTGCTTCTGATTGATGATTTAGAGTAAATAATGAAACTGAAAGTGATAGGACAGATGTTATAACTAGTTTTTTTAAATTTTTCATTTGATAACCTCCTAGTAATCTTGCTTATCGCTCTACTAGTAGGCTACCATCTGTAATATTCCTATTCATTCACCAAAATTTGGTAGGTATAAATTAGGCTGTCTATGTCTTATCACAACAGCCTTTATCTTAAAATTGGAATGATCCTCCATAACACTAATTCTTCCAAACATGACCAATCTAGTTAAAAAAAGGGCCATTCATTACAGCATATTTCACGATTGTAACATTAAAATCATCAACCCTCGAAAAATACAACTGACTACAAAAAAACGATTTTACTTTATTCCACTTGGTTTTGGTCAGGCACTACTTATTTTTCACGTTTTTTCATTAAAAAAATAATATATAGAAGGATGGCAATGAATACTGCCAAAGCTGACGTAATGTAAATACTATCATAACCAAACAGATGTCCAATTTGACCAAATGCCATTGCACCAACCCCTATACCTAAATCAAAAAAGGAGAAGAAGGTCGCATTAGCCATTCCCTTTCTGTGTATTGGCGCCCTTTCAACAGACCAAGCCTGTAAAGCGGGTTGAACGGTTCCAAATCCAAGTCCGTATAGAATGGCAGCAAAGTAAAGGATCAAACTATTAGGAAGCCATGCCAATAAAACCATTGCTCCCATAACTAAAACTGTTCCAGGAATAAAAACTGCCTGATGCCCTTTTCGATCGTAAATTTGTCCAGCAAAAAATCGGCTTAACATCAGTGACAATGCGTAGAAAAGAAAATACCATTGTATTCCCGAAATCCCTTTTTGCGCAGTATATAATGGGAGAAACGTCGCAATACCCCCGAAAGTGATCGTTATGAAAAACAAAAGAATGGATGGTGGCAGTGCACTTTTTTCGTAAAGATCCAACTTTCTGGTAGCCATTTTTTGCTGATGTTTCTCAACCTTTTTAAATTTTATTGTTGAAGCTAACAGAAAAGCTGCTCCGCCAAGACCTGCACAGATAAAAAACAATTGCTTGAAGGTTATTGTTCCAGCGAGTGCCAAGCCCAATGAAGGTCCCATCGCCATTGCCAGGTTTCCTGATAAACCATAATAGCCCATTCCTTCTCCACGTCTGCTTTGGGGGATGATATCTGTCGCAATCGTACCAGATGCAGTGGTCGAAAAACCCCACCCAACCCCTTGAACTATTCGCATCACAAATAGAAACGTAATCCCCATCGCAAATCCATATGATCCGACAGAGACAACAAAAATGGATAGTCCTAATAAATAGACAAACCTTCTCCCCTTTGACTCCAAAGCATGACCAGCAATTGGCCGGAGCAATAAAGCCGAAAAAGTGAAAATCCCTACCACAAAACCAATTAATTGATCATTCCCACCAAGGTGCTCCACAAAAAGCGGAATGGTTGGTAGGGTCATTTGAAATCCAAGGAATACAAAAAAGTTGGCTAGGAGGATCCGGACAAAATCTTTCGTCCAAATCTTTTCTTTCCCCTGATCAATATCTATCTTTTTTTCAGTTAATGGTTGATTCATAAATGAATGACCTTCTCTCTGTAAATCGTCAAAGAATAGTTTACTCCAATATATTTCGGATTACTAATTAATTATATAGGACGGCATAACAAATAGAAATTGATTAACCTAAACAGTATAAATTTCCCATATTGAATAAATAATAAGAAAAACTTGTCGAGATGAGGTGAGAACAAAACATGGGATTATTTGATGCGTACAACCAATGGAAGGTCTCTAGGTATGAAAATCATGTCTCTAATATGGAATCACAAAATAAATGTCCTGACTGCAATGGAAGAGGCTATCATACCTACCCTGTGAATGAATTTGTTTACTACTCTAATCC
>CAURFY010000379.1:0-3229 GCA_963524115.1 uncultured Bacillus sp. | reverse complement strand
AGTTACAAACATTGCATATCGATTTACAAAGTGGCGTCTCGTCTTACTATTAAGCGTCAACTCCTTTAATGGTAAACTTCATTTTACTTATTATAAAACAAAGTTTACTAAATGTAAAGATAACTTTACCTATTGAGGTTTATATTCCTAAAACAGAGTAGTAAGCCGCTGTTCGTAATATTTGGTTCAATTCATAAATATGTCATTAATAGGTCAATAGATTATTTTTGTATATGAGAGAATTTATTTGCTTACCTTACCATCATTGAAAGTAGGAGACCTATGATGTTTTATTTTGAAAAAATAACAACTAAAACTTTATCAATTGTATTAGAAATGATAAATTCTAATCCTGATTACAATCGTTTAGAAAATGGTCATCCATGTCGAACCGAAGACGAAATAAAAGATGAATTTCTAAATATAGAATCTGATAGTTTTTTAATAAAAAATAATGGAATTTATATTGGAGTCATTGACTTTCTTCATAAAAATCCTAATGATGGATTTCCGTGGATTGGGTTGCTGATGATTCATGGGAAATTCCGTTCAAAAGGGTACGGGGCACGGATTTATCATTCTCTTGAAGAAAAATTAAAAGCCTTAAAATATGATGCTGTAAGGCTAGGTGTGCTCCAAGAAAATATGAAAGCCAAAGAATTTTGGGCTCGGCAAGGATTTGAATATGTCTTAACCAAACCATGGGGAAACCGTAAAGTGGACGTTTTGGAAAAAAGGATAAATGGATAATTAATCCTTATGCCTACATCAAATAATCATGTTGAAGGCTTAATCATAAAGCGTCTCGGTAGCTTATGCATGAAAAGCCTTGTTCATATAAGCTTATAGTTATATACTTATAATGGAATATTTAATTACGTATATTTATAATGTAGGAGGTTAGCTTATGGACACAATCAAAAAGAAACGATTATCTTTTCTTGATCGTTACCTTACGCTATGGATATTTCTTGCGATGGCGGTAGGTATTGGAATTGGATTTGTTACACCGGATTTGGTGGAGGGTATCAATCGTCTCCAGGTAGGAACTACTTCAATCCCATTGGCGATTGGCTTGATTTTAATGATGTATCCGCCGTTAGCTAAGGTGAAATATGAGGAAATGGGTCGCGTATTTAAAAATATGAAGGTGTTAGGGCTATCTCTTGTCCAAAACTGGATTGTTGGCCCTATTTTGATGTTTGTACTTGCAATTGTTTTTTTACCAGATAAACCTGAGTATATGATTGGACTCATCATGATCGGATTGGCAAGATGCATTGCCATGGTTATAGTCTGGAACGACCTTGCTAAAGGGGACGCTGAGTACGCAGCTGGATTGGTTGCGTTTAACTCAGTATTTCAATTGCTGTTCTTCTCACTTTATGCCTATGTATTTGTTACCGTAATCCCGCAATGGGTGGGATTAGAAGGTGCAATCGTCAAAATCACAATGGGAGAAGTGGCAAAGTCAGTTTTTATCTATCTCGGAATTCCTTTTATCAGTGGGATGTTAACTCGATTGGTCCTTGTGAAATCAAAAGGGAGAGAATGGTATGAAAAGGTATTTATTCCTAAAATCAGTCCAATCACCCTTATTGCCTTATTATTCACGATTATCGTTATGTTCTCGCTAAAAGGTGAGACAATCGTGACTTTACCTTTAGATGTTGTAAGAATTGCCATTCCATTATTGATTTATTTTGTGGTAATGTTCTTTATTTCATTCTTTATGGGGAAGAAGATTGGCGCAAACTATCCAGTGACAACGACGCTGGCCTTTACAGCAGGAAGCAACAATTTTGAGTTGGCGATTGCGGTTGCTGTTGGTGTATTTGGAATCCATTCAGGCGTTGCTTTTGCCGCGGTGATTGGTCCATTAGTAGAAGTTCCTGTGATGATTGGGTTAGTAAATATTGCTCTTTGGATGCAAAAGAAATACTTTACCACTGCTGTAGAATAATTGGGAGGTGTTCGAATTTGGAAGTAAATAAGGCACCTGATTTGCAAAATGTCGCACAAATCCTTAAATTACTTGGTGATAAAACGCGTCTAACGATGGTTAAGCTACTTGAAACGAATGACTGTTGTGTATGCGAATTTGTCGGGATTTTTAATATGAGTCAGCCAGCGGTCAGTCAGCATTTACGTAAATTAAGGGATGCTGGTCTAGTGAGGGAAAGCCGAAGAGGACAATGGATTTTCTATTCAATGAATAAAGAAAATAAATATTATCCGTTTGTCAAAAGTTTATTAGACCTTTTACCAAAACAAGACGAATTATTAATCCAATTAGAATCAGATGGTTTGCGCATTTCATGTGAATAGATCACTTTAAATCTAAGGAGCAAAAAAATGGCTAAAAAAACAATTTATTTTTTGTGTACTGGAAATTCATGTCGAAGCCAAATGGCTGATGGCTGGGCAAAAAAATATTTAGTTGATGGGTGGGAAGTCCGCAGTGCAGGGATTGAAGCACATGGGGTAAATCCTAATGCCGTTAAAGCAATGCAGGAAGTCGGGATTGATATTTATAATCATACATCGGATATGATCGACCCTGAAATCTTAAATCATGCTGATTTAGTTGTGACTCTTTGCGGAGATGCTGCAGATAAGTGCCCGATAACCCCACCTCAAGTGAAGCGTGAACATTGGGGCTTTGATGATCCAGCTAAAGCGGAAGGTACCGATGAAGAAAAGTGGGCTTTCTTCCAACGGGTGCGTGATGAAATCGGAGAACGGATCAAAC
Organism: uncultured Bacillus sp.; assembly: GCA_963524115.1. Taxonomy (GTDB): domain Bacteria; phylum Bacillota; class Bacilli; order Bacillales; family Cytobacillaceae; genus Bacillus_BU. The sequence goes on along the minus strand of CAURFY010000379.1, from coordinate 477 downwards.
GCTTCTCCGAAACTGGAGAGTAATTGGCTGGCCAAGAGAAAATCTTGGCTATCCTTCCAAATTGTATATAAGAGAATGCATATTAGAAGGAACAGGCTTGGTTTTATTAGGTGCTAGCAGCTGTTGCTAAAGGGAAATGGCTCAGTCGCAAAGACTGAGCCATTTTTGAACATACTGGGATAATAGCTTCTTTGGTTTAGTCCTTTATAGCCTCTATGATAAAGGAAGCAACGAAATCTTCAATATTTTTATCAGGAGACCATGTTTTTATGATCTCTCTACTGTTATCTTTTTGTGCTAATCGAATATCCTTAAACCCCGCGTTACACAGCATATTTTTGATGTCTTCAACATACTCTGCACCACCAACACAGCCTGCAATCAATCGCAGATCTTGTTTTACGTTTTGCGGGATGGGTGCTGTTGCGACAACATCAGATATTGATAATCTGCCACCCGGCTTAAGAACTCTGAAGG
>CAURFY010000378.1:0-3230 GCA_963524115.1 uncultured Bacillus sp. | reverse complement strand
CCCGCAGGAGTCGAGCACCTTCCGTTCCAATCAACATTGTGCCTAAAATCAACATAGAGCTTTAACACAGCCTTCAAAAAAAATTAAAAGACTTCTCCTTCAGCAACATTTTTTGTAACGATAGAACCTGCGCGAATGATGGCGCCTTTGCCAATTTTGATATTTTCCATAATGACAGCATTTGGTCCGATGACAACATCATCTTCAATGATCACAGGTGAAGCACTAGGGGAGGAGATGATTCCCTTTATCACAACACCGGCACCAATATGGCATCGTTTCCCGATTTTGGCACCGCCACCTATCACAGCATTCATATCGACCAAAGTTCTCTCGCCAATGTGGGCACCAATATTTATACAGGCACCCATCATGATAACGGCATCGCCCTCAATTGTGACCCCAGCGCGAATAACCGCACCTGGCTCAATTCGTGCATTTAAATTTTTCGTGTCAAGTAAATCAATTAACGAATTCCTGCGGTCGTTCTCGATAAAATAATCCTTAATTAGATTGGGATGATGTTCAATCGCTGGTTTTATGTCATCCCAGTTCCCGATTACGATTCCACCATCGCCCATATTAATGATTTTACTTTCTTCTCCAAAATCAATATCTGCAAGGTTACCTTGAATATAGGCTTTCACCAAAGTCTTCTTTTTAGCGCTTTTCAACAATTCGTGAATACTGTTATTGTTCATATTAGCCTCCAATAATATTGAGCTAGTTGTCCTTATAATTCATTGTAATCAATTATTATAAAAAAAGATAAGGCAGCGACTTACTTAAAGGGTGCGGATTTGAATTATTTAGAAAGAGTCAAGGTCATTTTTTTTCCGGTTCTTCCATTGATTGCAATTGACCTGAGTGAGGCAATCGAGTAAGATAATAACATAGCTACGTTGTTCGTAACGATAATAAAGTTTTAACCTTTATACTTATATAGGGAGTTTTACATTGAAGCCTGTATGACAAGCCTTCGTCTATACGACAGGGAGGACATGCAAAATAGGTTTTTGCGAACACCCACTTTGAGGAGTGGTGGTTTAAAACTTTCTTAATGAAGTTACGGCAATAGTGGCTTGTTCTATTTTCATAACAAAGATAGCCCAGATTCCAATCGGAACCTGGGTTTTTTATTCTAGCTGATTCTTCACATTTCTCTTCAATCTTGTAAACGCAATAAAATCATGCAGTTCCTCTGTTGATAACGTAATCTCATCCAGTGTAAGCACAATCTCCGTTGCCTCCAGTAATTCCAAAAGTTCCAAATTTGAATTTTTATGATCAGCCCGATTTAAAATATAATCAACTGACGTTTCAAATAAATCAGCTATTTGCGATAAAGCTTTCAATGAAGGCTCCCGGTACCCTGATTCATAGCCAGCATATGTACTTTTGGCAATACCGAGGCGGTCTGCTGTTTCCTGTAAGGACCAATTCTGGCTTTTTCGAAGTTCAGCTAAACGTTGTAACACAATCAATCACGACCCTTATCTTTGTCTTTGTTGATTATACCATGTTGGAAATATTCACAAAAGATTAATATACGCAAATAGAATACAGATATTGATTATTTACTATTTTTTGACGTATAATTAGCTATATTTATTCGCATTTTGCGTACAAAGGCAATCCCCTCAAGGAGGAAAATTATGAAAAAGCTGTTATTAATTGCAACTGGTGGAACCATAGCTTCGATTGAAGGGGAAGAGGGACTTGTTCCTGGTTTGTCAGCACAAGAATTACTGCAATATTTTCGACACACAGATCAAAATGTTGATGTGACCTGCCAAATTCTGATGAATCGCGACAGTACCAATATTCAGCCGGAGCATTGGGTAGACATGGCGGAAATGATCTCGAAAAATTATCAACAATATGATGGGTTTATCATTACCCATGGAACAGATACATTAGCCTATACCTCAGCAGCACTTTCATATATGCTTCAAGACATACATAAACCAGTGGTTATTACGGGCTCGCAGGTTCCAATTAGCTTTAAACAAACCGATGCGAAAAAAAATCTAGCCGATTCTGTTCGTTTTGCTTGTGAAGATACCGGGGGAGTCTTTGTTGTATTTGATGGTCGCGTCATCATTGGGACGAGGGCTGTAAAAATGCGGACAAAAAGTTACGATGCTTTTGAAAGTATTAACCACCCCTATGTCGCCAATATATCCGGAAATAAAGTCAATTATTTTTGGAAACCAGCATCATCTCAACAAAACCAGTTAAAGGTTGATACTAGTTTATGCTCAGATGTATTCCTTTTGAAACTACATCCTGGAACCAAACCGGAGATTTTTGACTTTATAAAATCTCAATATAAGGGTGTTATTATTGAAAGCTTTGGAAACGGTGGGGTTCCTTTTGAAGGACGGAACCTGTTGCCAAAAATAAAGGAGCTTTCAGAGCAGGGGTTCCCAGTGCTCATCTCAACACAATGTTTAGAAGAGGGGCAGGACCTTTATCTTTATGAAGTGGGAAGAAAAGTGGCTCAATATGATGTAATAGTTTCGGGGGATATGAACACAGAGGCTGTCGTTGCCAAACTAATGTGGGCACTCGGTAAAACAACCATTATAAAGGAAGTCAAACACATAATCGAGACACCTGCTGCCTGGGATTTATCAACAAATTGGGGTAAAGAGGACTAAACGAAAGGAACTCGTTAATTCGGGTTTCTTTTATTTTTAATATAAAAGAATGATTCAGGGATTTTTGGAATAAATATCTCATATCTCATACTTAAGATGTATGTTGTATATTTGCATAGTATGGTGAGGTGAAAGGGATGGAGATTGTTCTAATTAGATTGAGAGAGCTATCTGAAGTGAATAAATTCTATTCTTGTATAACATCCGACTTAAGAAAAAGAGGAATAAACCAGTGGGTTCGGTATTATCCGAATCATTTTATTTTAAAGGCAGATATAAAAAAAGAAACCCTATTCGGGCTTAAAGAAATGAACAAATTAATTGGTGCTATCGTCCTAGATACAAACCAAGGCAAAAAATATATAGAAATCCAATGGGAAGACATGGAGGGAAGTCCAATCGTAATCCATCGATTAGCGGTTGATCCCCCACATCAAGGTAAGGGCTATGGTAAAAAATTGCTCCAATTTGCTGAGGAATATGCATGGGATCGAGGTCATACAAGTATTCGTTTTGATGTATATTCTGAAAATATGAGTTATACAGAACTTGCAGCAATAAAAGGGT
>CAURFY010000377.1:0-3231 GCA_963524115.1 uncultured Bacillus sp. | reverse complement strand
CAAAAATAATCAAAGGAGTTCAGCGTGCTGGGCTGAACTCTTTTGATTTTTCATGCTTCTTTCGCGTTCTTTTCCTTTTCTCCTAAAAGTTGCTTTTGTTTTGATGCAGAATTTACTTGTTCATCGGCATGATAAGAAGATCGCACAAGTGGACCAGCTTCACAATGACTAAACCCCTTGCTTAGTGCAATTTCTTTAAATTCCTGGAACTCCTCAGGTCGGTAATATTTTTCAACCTTGAGATGTTTGTTAGAGGGTTGGAGGTATTGTCCAATTGTAATGATCTCTACATTGTTTTCTCGTAAATCATCCATTGCCTCAAGTATTTCCTCTTTTGTTTCACCGATGCCGATCATAATGCTCGATTTTGTTGGAATGTCTGGATGCAATTCCCTTGAACGACGCAATAACTCCAAGGAACGTTCGTAGGTTGCTCGTGCTCGAACGGTTGGAGTAAGTCTTCGAACTGTTTCAATATTGTGATTAAGTATATCCGGTCGAGCCTCCATCAATGTCTGAATATTTTCGAATACACCACCCATGTCAGAGGGAAGGACTTCAATACTTGTAAACGGATTTTTACGACGAATCGCTTTAATGGTTTCGGCAAATACATTGGCGCCACCATCTTTTAAATCATCACGTGCCACCGCGGTAACTACCACATGCTTTAAATTCATTAAACTGACTGAATCAGCAACCCGCTCAGGCTCTTGCCAATCAAGTTCTGTCGGTAACCCGGTTTTAACTGCACAAAAACGGCAAGCTCTTGTACAAACATCGCCAAGAATCATAAAGGTTGCTGTTTTCCTGACTGCCCAACATTCATGAATATTTGGGCATTTTGCCTCCTCACAAACGGTATGTAGACTTTTGTTCCGCATCATTTTCTTAAGCCCGGTGTAGTTTTCATTAGTGTTTAATTTTATTTTTAACCATTCTGGTTTACGTAGCAATTCTTCCTTTTCGCTCATGTTTTCACTCCGTTCATGCTGTTTATTACTTGTCACTGTACCATATCAAAAAACGAAGAACAAGCGGGAGGGAGATTCCATTACCATTTATTGATATTAATGATTTTACAATGGTATTCACAAACTAAGAGCACGAGTTAAAAAGAAGGGAGGAAGATTCCAGTGCGGCTTTTTATGATTTTGGTTTTACTTTGTGTGAATTTCATTTTTCTTGTTGAACATTCCCATGCAAATGACCAAGTTCCAGATAAATATCAACTAAGAATGGAATTATATAAAAAGGTGGAAGCAATCACAAATATCCCATGGTATTACCTTGCTGCTGTTGATCAGTATGAAAGAAATATCAGATTCTCACGCAGGGATTTACCCAAACCCGTAGGGAATATCGGGATCTATTTTCGGCCCGAAGAATGGTCAGGTCTTTTAAATCCCAATGTTAATGATCATTCCCCCTCTTCGATAGCATTTTTTAACGGTCTAGGAGTGGATGGCAACGGTGATGGCAAAGCAAATCGTTTAAATGATGAAGATGTTTTATTTGCTTTCGCCAATTATCTTCTTTCTTATGGTGTGGATCATGAAAATATCAAAATCGGGCTTTGGGAATATTACCATCGTGATAAAACAGTAGGCATCATTATTGGCAAGGCAAAACTGTATCAACATTTCGGAAAACTTGATTTAGAAAACCACGCTTTCCCAATGCCAATTCGTAGCAATTTCAGTTATAACAATACTTGGGGTGATGCGCGCGGTTGGGGCGGAAGAAGGATTCACGAAGGAACAGATATTTTTGCGGGTTATGGGGTTCCAGTTCGTGCGACTTCCTTTGGAATAATTGAAATGAAAGGTTGGAATAAATATGGTGGTTGGCGGATTGGGATTCGCGACATCAATAATAACTACCATTACTTTGCTCATTTAAGCGGATTTGCAAAAGATTTAGCAGTTGGACAAGTAGTGGAACCTGGTATGGTGATTGGCGGGGTTGGAAGTTCAGGCTACGGTCCACCAGGCACATCTGGAAAATTCCCCCCCCATTTGCACTATGGGATGTATAAAGATAATGGCTACACCGAGTGGTCTTATGATCCCTATCCACATTTAAGGGTATGGGAACGCCAAGACCGACAACAAACTCGTAAAAGATAAGAAGTGCCGTGGCAATATATTAGCTAAACGGACATCAGTTCCGTTATTTTGCAAAAAAGTGTTGTTTTGGTAGGCTAACCGGACATAGGATTCCTTATTTGTTGATATGCGTGCATTATTCAGTTGTTTTTATGTAAATAAGATATCTCATGTCCGCTAAAGTACAAAAATGGGGAATAAATCAAAAATAAGGTCACTTATGTCCGCTAAATACACTAACTTATTTAGGGAACCTCAATTGAGGTTCCCTATACGAAATTGGTCGCTTTTGTATCGCTACTTATTTGTTTGTGTCGGCACTTCAAAAGATGGAACAGAAGTTTTACCACCACTATTATAAAATTGTGGCACATTCCCTTTAAGTAAAAACATAGCTACTGGAACATTTTCAGTTATGGTTGTTACCCTTGTAGCAAATGGAATAATGACTTGAACATTCACCTTAAAATGTACGTATACTTGAAGGTATGCATTATTGATTCCAAAATCCTTAATTTGTGTTTTTACATCTGAACTGACATCACCAATTGCTGAAAATTGAATTGGAATTTGTGGTCCTATATTTCCTAACAATACATTATTTGTTGTTTTACCGAGAGGAACGCTATAAACAATTCCTTCCGGATGATTTTTTTTATTTTTCTCAAATTCAACATCCGTAATAAGCTCGATTTCTGATAAATCTCCACTCTCAATATCATTTAAATTCTTTTGAACAAGGTTTGTCGTTTCTGCCTTCACCTGGTTGACTATCTCTGCATTTAATTTCGACATACCTTCTTGACCTGGGACACTTTCGATAATTTTATCTAATTTCATCCCGCTGGCTATTTTTTTATTTATAGCATTGTTTATAACAAGGGTTGCGATTTTTCGTGTTTCAGATTCCGCATATTTTATTAATGTTGGTTTTAATGTTCTGTTCACGACCCATAACCCAGTTGCGGTTGAAAAAGTAAAAAAAACAAACGTAAGTAAAATAACATAACGAAAAGGAAGAGGACCTTTCCGTGGGAACCGACGGCGAAATTTTGGCAAAATGAATCCCCCCTTCATACAAACTATATGCAAGCAAGGGGGGAACTAGCGCAAAATATATGAA
>CAURFY010000376.1:0-3238 GCA_963524115.1 uncultured Bacillus sp. | reverse complement strand
TAGAAGATTATGTCGTTAGCCGTTATCAAATGTATATGCAAGTTTATTTCCATCCTGCTAGTCGAGCTATGGAAGTCTTGCTCCAAAACCTACTTAAGCGGGCAAAGTTTCTGTATGACGAACACAAAGACTTCTTCTACTTAACTTCTCCTAACCTCGTACCCTTCTTTGAAAAAAAAGTCAACCTCAAAGATTACTTGGCACTTGATGATGGTGTTATGAACACTTATTTTCAAAGTTGGATGACGAGTCCTGATACCATATTGTCAGATCTTGCCCAACGTTTTATCAATCGAAAAGTTTTTAAATCCATGATTTTCTCAGAAGAAAATGAGAAGCACCTTGATGTACTACGTCAACTAGTGAGACAAGTTGGTTTTGACCCCGAATATTACACAGCTATCCATCGTAATTTTGACTTGCCTTATGATTTCTATCGTCCCGATGTGGAGAAGCCACGCACTCAGATTGAAATCATTCAAAAAGATAACAGTTTGGCAGAATTATCAACTCTTTCCCCTATTGTTCAATCCTTAACCGGAACCCGCCAAGGGGATAATCGTTTTTATTTCCCTAAAGAAATGCTAGCAAATGCTGGATTATTCAATGAAAACAGCCAAGCCTTTCTTAGCTATATAAAAAATGATTCCTTCATTTATGGAGAATAAGATGTCTATTCAACTAGTCGCCATCGATATTGATGGTACTTTATTAAACAGCAAAAGAGAAATCACATCCGAGGTATTCTCAGCTATTCAAGATGCCAAAGCAGCTGGCGTAAAAATTATCATTGCAACCGGGAGACCAATTGCTGGTGTTCAAAAGTTATTAAAAGAGCTCAATCTCAATCAGCCTGGTAATTATGTCATTACTTTTAATGGTGGACTTGTACAAGAGACCTCTACAGGCCAAGAACTAATCAAAGAAATTCTAGCTTATGACGATTATCTAGACATTGAACTGTTGAGCCGTAAACTAGGTGTTCATATGCATGCCATCACAAAGGATGGAATCTACACGGCAAATCGCAACATAGGCAAATACACTATCTATGAATCAAGCTTAGTCAATATGCCTGTCTTCTATCGTACACCCGAGGAAATGCTCAATAAAGAAATTGTCAAATGCATGTTTATTGACGAACCGGATATCTTAGACACCGCCATTGCCAAATTACCGCCAGAATTATCCAAAAAATATACACTAGTCAAGTCAGCTCCTTTCTATTTGGAAATCATGAAAAAAACTGTCAGTAAAGGTACAGCTGTTTTGCACCTTGCAAGTAAACTTGGCTTTTCAAAAGATCAGATTATGGCCATTGGCGACGAAGAAAATGATCGAGCAATGTTAGAAGCCGTTGATCATCCCGTTGCTATGGCAAATGGCAACCCAAGTATCAAAAAAATTGCCAGATATATTACAAAATCAAATGACGAATCTGGCGTTGCATACGCCATTAGAGAGTGGGTCTTAAAATAATGTTTACCTATAAAGCTGGAATTTCAGCTAAAGAACACGATGACTTCGTAAAAAATCACGCCCAAGTGAATCTTCTACAAAGTTCTGTCTGGGCTCAAATAAAAAATAACTGGGACAACGAACGACTCGGATTTTATTATAACGACAAATTAGTGGCTAGTGCCAGTATTTTAATTAAACCGTTGCCACTAGGATTTACCATGCTCTACATCCCACGTGGGCCTATTATGGACTACCAAAATCCGGAATTGTTATCCTTTGTTTTACGCTCTTTAAAAGAATTTGCAAGAAAGAAAAGAGCTTTATTTATTAAGTTTGATCCTAAACTCCTTCTCAAACAGTATAAAATTGGACAAGATGTTGAGGAAATAACAGCAACACTGCTAGCTATTGAAAATCTTCAAAAAGCTGGCGCAGTCTGGACAGGACGGACTCAATTTATATCAGAAAATATCCAACCTCGCTGGCAGGCAAATATTTATAAAGAAGACTTCAGTGAAGAACTCTTGTCCAAAAGTACCCGCCAAGCTATCCGTACAGCTCGCAACAAAGGAATACAAATTCAATTTGGTGGAGAAGAATTATTGGATCAATTTTCTGCTTTAATGAAGAAAACAGAAAATAGAAAAAATATCCACCTAAGAGGACAAGACTACTATCAAAAGCTACTAACAACTTACCCTGAACACTCGTACATCACTCTCTCAAGCATTAATCTAAAAATGCGTTTAGAAGATTTGCAGAGTCAACTATCTAAAATACTTAAAGAGAGCGAGAAGTTTACGGAAAAAACCAAACCCAGTAAGATAGAAAATAATCAACAAGAACAAAAACGTCTCCAAGAAGAGATACATTTCCTCCAAAGTAAAATCAATCAAGGCGCCTCTATCGTTCCCTTATCTGGTACACTTACTTTGGAATACGGTAAGACTTCTGAAAATATTTATGCAGGGATGGATGAGGAATATCGTCGCTACCAACCAGCTATTATTACTTGGTACGAAACCGCAATTCATGCTTTTGAACGTGGAGCGGATTGGCAAAATATGGGCGGAATCGAAAATGACCTCAATGGTGGACTTTACCATTTCAAGTCCAAATTCAACCCAACAATCGAAGAATTTGTTGGAGAGTTTGATCTTCCAACAAATCCCTTGTACCATCTTTTTAACCTAGCTTACAGCATTAGAAAGAAATTACGAAACAAACATTAAAGAATGAAAGGAAGGACGACTATGGGAGTTGAAATTCTTAGTTTAGAAGAATACAGTGAATATGTCTATAATTGTGCGCAGCGCTCATTTATGCAAACGCCAGAAATGGCTGAACTTCTTAAAAAAAGAGGCTATACAGTAGAATTCGTTGGTCTAAGAAACGGAGAAAACCGCTTGACCAATGCTGCAATCTTATATAGCAAGCCGATGACGGGTGGTTTGCATATGGAGATTAATTCCGGACCAGTTAGTTCAGATACCCGTTACCTCCGTCCATTTTATAATAATTTACGGTACCATTCTAAAAGAAAAGGTGCTTTAGAACTCATCATAAAACCCTACGATGACTATCATCAGCTGGACAACGATGGATATCAATTAATTGATCCTCAAGAGGAGTACATCGTCGCCTTGACGACACTAGACTATAAATTTGATGGTCTACAAACAGGCTACCCAGGTGGAGAACCAGACTGGCATTATGTAAAAGAAATGTCAGAAATCTCTCAAGAAGAATTGCTTGATACTTTTACTAAAAATGGTAA
>CAURFY010000375.1:0-3244 GCA_963524115.1 uncultured Bacillus sp. | reverse complement strand
ACAACAATCTACGACACACCATCAGGCGATTCCGAAATAGTTTCTTTTGAGCTTTGGGGCCAGAAGTTTAACGCAATCAGCGCAGGGCCATTGTTCAAAATCAATCCATCGATATCTTTCACCGTAAATTTTGACCCATCAAGAGAAAAAGACGCGAGAGAAAAAATAGATGAGGTTTGGAACAAATTGTCCGAAGGTGGTACAGCGTTAATGCCGCTTGGTCAGTATCCGTTTAGTGAGAGGTTTGGTTGGATTCAAGATAAGTTTGGTTTGTCGTGGCAGTTAATCCTTACCAATCCAGAAGGTGAAGAGCGGCCTACAATCGTACCATCGCTTTTGTTTGTCGGTGATAATTGCGGTAAGGCGGAGGAGGCAATTAATCTTTATTTATCGATATTTAAGAACGCAAAGCAGGGACTGATCGCCCGCTACCCAAAAGGAATGGAGCCTGACAAAGAAGGAACCATCATGTTTTCAGATTTCACCTTAGAAAATCAGTGGTTTTCGGCAATGGATAGCGCACATGATCATCGATTTAATTTTAACGAGGCCATCTCATTTATGGTGTACTGCGACACACAAGAAGAGATTGATTACATTTGGGAAAAGCTCTCAGCCGTTCCTGAAGCCGAACAATGTGGCTGGCTGAAAGATCAGTATGGTGTATCCTGGCAGATTGTTCCAAGTGATATGGACGAGATGATGAGCAAGGGGACACCAGAGCAACTTGCGCGAGTAACGACAGCTTTTCTTAAAATGAAGAAATTTGATCTTGCCGAATTGCAGAAAGCGTACAAAGAATAAGTTTTTTACAAACGGTGCCATAATGTACTAAAGAAACTCTTCAATAGTCGCTGTGGCGCCTCTTTTATTTACAGCCTCTTGTGAAACAAATCTACGAAAAAAACTCTGGGAGTAACCTTGATGGAAAAAATTTTTAAGACGGAACATGGGAGAAACATAAATAAAAGCATTAAACTTAGTTTTTTATATTCTCAAATTGTCTTTATTATCCTTTTACCAGTATGCATTGAATTAACAAAATATCTACATCCAATTGTTTTTGGCGTTGTTTGGTTTTGTGTTTTTTTCCTTGTTTTATTTGGTGTGTGTTGGATGAAAAAGGAAAAAATTAGAATATCAAAAAACATCCTCCATTGTTTAACATTTGTTTATTCTATAGGATTGCTTATTTTGCTATTTTTCAGACCCAATGGTCAAAGTCACAGAACCATAAATCTTATTCCTTTCGATACCATCTATTTTTATCTATCTGGAAACGTAGATTATTTAATTGCACTATATAATTTAGGTGCAAATATTGGTTTATTCATCCCATTTGGATTGTATTATACATATACAAATAAGACATCTGGTATAAAACAATTGATTCTAATCGCAATTTGTTCCATCAGTATGATTGAAGGGTTACAATTTATAACCAAAAGAGGAAGTTTGGATATTGATGATCTAATCCTAAATGTCTTAGGTGTGTGCATTGGATATATCGCCTACCCATTTTTTCAAAAAGTCTTTGTTATTAAGTGAACACGGGGACGGTTCTGATGAAATGGAACACGGGGACGGTTCTGATGAGATCCATTTTTCCTATTTCTAGATTATGTTAAGCTAAATAGTTACCAATAGGGTTATGCTACAAATAGATCCCAATAGCCTTTGGAAATTTCGAAAACCACCTTAGCAGCAGCATCTATTACTCCAAGAATAGCATTCCCGACTATATCGTTCCAAGCCGTATCTCATTTGACTCAGGAGAATTTGGCCGTTTACAGGAAAAATTTTCAGCACTTGTAAACTCTCAATTCGACGCGGATCCCCCTGAGATATTCATGTAATTTCCATCAGTAATCGAAAAAAAGGGTTTGAAATTGAACAAACATTTAGTTCAAAAGGAAAAATATACGAAGTCACATCTTATGAAAAAAAGGAAGGTCAATGGGTAAAAATGGGGAAAGGGAGAAAAATAGAATTAAATACAAATACAATTTATAGTATAGATAATGGCAATTTGTATATTTTTCAAGAAATTGAATATAGAGGTAGCAAAGCTTTTGATGAATATATCATTTCATATAAGTGAGAGCCATAATTCAAGCTGTCAACTTACCTGGATGGTGCCACTTTTTTTCTTTAATTAATTAATTTGTTGACCTTTCTGAGTGTATAAAGCTGCCTCTAAAGAGGGATGGAGTGGTATTGATTCCATCCCTTTTAATGATTTATAAATTGAATGTTGGGATTGTACTTTAACCACTAAATCAGTAATCTTCCAGAAGTGGTTGAATATTTATGATGGAATTCCCTATAAAAAGGCCCAAATTGGAGGAAGAGAGGGCAAGGTGTTTTCCTTTAATTCACAAAATAAGCGGTAGAACCGTCCCAATGTTCATACCAATGTTCACCCGATGTTCACCTTGGCTTACACTGGTAAAAAGGATGGCCAGATATGGTAAAATCTTGTGGCTGTAATCAGTGTTATAAAAATCAAAAAATACTTTTTTTATTTACCTTGGCATTCGACATAAGAATGTCATTTTTATATTTGAATACTGGAGGGATTTTTTCAAATGGGAATGGAATTAAGATATATAGAAAAATGATCTTAGGTTTATAATATTTAGTTTTGGTTTTTAATTATTTGTATGGACTATTTAGAAAAAAAACCTTTTAAGGTCATACATAAAGGTGCCATCTCCCTGTTTCCAAGTAAGGTTACGGTTAATGTTATTATGCTTAATTTAGGATGAAGAGTGCTTTTCTTTTGTACGACACGATATAGCAAAACAGCATCAATACTTCGAAGAAATAAAAATTGAACCGAAGGAAGATGATGATAATGCTTTTAATTCGATCGGCGCAATGTAAATTATCCTTGAAAGGTGGTCCTTTCCTATGGAAATAACTTTCTTGGATTTCATTTCTGAATTAAGCGTATATCCGGCATTGATCATCACGACAATACTGACATTGGGCGTAATCATTGTCAATGGATGGACGGATGCTCCCAACGCAATCGCCACTAGTGTTTCCACCCGTTCAATTCGTCCGGGTTCAGCCATTCTCATGGCGGCGGTGTTCAACCTGCTTGGTGTAATTACTATGACTTTGGTCAATCAAAAGGTGGCTGAAACCATATACAATATGGTCGATTTTCAGGGTAATGTTGATGACGCATTGGTCGCGTTATGTGCAGCAATGATAGCAATTGTCCTTTGGGCAACAG
>CAURFY010000374.1:0-3252 GCA_963524115.1 uncultured Bacillus sp. | reverse complement strand
TAAATAAGCGATTAACTACATTGGAACAAATTAAAGCTGATCCGATCAGAACGATCCCTATCCAGTCAGCTTACGATAGTAGAAACAAGGTAGTGTTGCAGTCGATTTGGAATGGAATCATATATGATCGAAATCAGCCTGAACCGACGAGATACGAGGAATATGTCAATGATATGATGACTCAGCGAAATCTTGCTGAAGTCTATCAGGCCCTCAATACATTTAATATCAGTCATATCAATAACTTGGCGGCAGATGGAACCAACCAAGCTAAAGATATTACGATACCTGTTTTGATTTTACGAGGTGAACATGACCTAGTGATTAATGCAGAGATGGCAGAGGAAACAATTGCTGATTTAGGAGCAAATGCGAGATTTTTTGAGTTAAAGAATTGCGGACATTCTCCGCTGGTTGATGATTTGGAGCAGATGCTTAGTGTGATTTCAGAGTTTCTAAATTTCTAAACTAGGGGTGGAGAATAATGAGATTATCAGGAAAAGTAGCGATTATTACGGGTGCAGCAAACGGACTTGGGCTTTCGGCGGCAGAAATTTTTGCGAGAGAAGGCGCGAGTGTAGCCATTGCCGATTTTAATGAAGAGGTAGGGAATGCAAGAGCCCAAGAACTTGCAGACAAAGGGTATCGAGTTAACTTTTTCCAAGTGAATGTTGCTGATCAAGCTAGTGTGAATGCGATGGTTAAAAATGTCTTAGATACGTTTGGGAGAATTGATATTTTGGTTAATAATGCTGGAATCACCAGGGATGCGATGCTGGCAAAAATGACCCTGGAGAATTTTGAAAAAGTAATCGATGTGAATCTAACGGGTGTTTTCCTCTGTGCACAAGCGGTAGTCCCAACAATGGTTGCACAGGGCTGGGGGAAAATTATTAACACCTCCTCGGTTTCAGGTGTCTATGGGAATATTGGGCAAACAAATTATGCAGCCACGAAGGCTGGTGTCGTCGGGATGACGAAAACATGGGCAAAAGAGCTTGGGCGCAAAGGGATAAGGGTTAATGCTGTTGTTCCAGGTTTCATGGAAACTAGTATGACAGCAACGGTGCCTGAGAAGATTTTAGACCAATTAAGGACCACCATACCATTAGGACAGCTCGGCAAGCCGCATGATATTGCTAATGCTTATCTGTATCTGGCATCAAATGAATCGGACTATGTCAACGGGACGGTTTTGCATGTTGATGGCGGCATCATGATGTAGACTTCAACTTCAAGTCATTAATATGGGCCAGTCTCCTCAGGACAATGGAGTTGGGCCTATTTTTTTATGAATGCTGTTTTCGTAAACATTGTTGCTATTAAAATAGTGGTTGATTTCCGCTCCAGGTGCGCAGCAAACCGCGGGGCGGGCGGTGAGCCTCCTCGGCGCTTAAGCGCCTGTGTGGTCTCACCTGTCCCGCTGCTCCCGCAGGAGTCAAGCACCTTACGCTCCAATCCGCTTCATTTTCAACGGTATGAATTCAAAACTAGTTCAAAAATAACAATCTTTTAGAAAGGCTCTTTTCTAAAGGATTGTTGTTTTTTGGATTAAGATGGATGGAACAATAATTAGCGGACATTGGATCCTCTATTTGTGCTAAAAACAGTATTTTCGAGGTGGTAGCGGACATAAAGTCCTCTATTAGCCCAACAAACAGTCTATCTTTCAAGATTATAACTAAATAAGGTATCTGATGTCCGCAAACCTTTTAAGAGAAGGATTTTTACCGCAAATAAGGTACTCAGTGTCCACTCAAATCAGAAGAATAATACCGAACGGACATCTAATCCTTTATTCATACCAAAACTGTCCGAAGGGTCATTCCTAGATAGTTTAAAAGCAACATTCTTTGCGAAAACAGCTTTTAGAAATCAGCATATATGAATAAAAATAGGCAATGGCTCCTTCTCAAGGATATGTTCTTGGATTATTTTCATTTAGTTCTTCCATCAAGCTTAAGCACATGCCAAATCCAAATAAAACCATTGAGGCAATTGTGACACCAATTCCTGCAGCGGATAATGCATAGGTCCCTTTGGTGAAAGCGGTTACAAATATTCCTGTAATAAATAGAACAAAGCCGAGTAAGATCCCACAAGTTGCAGCCCTTTTAAAGTTTTCTAGGGTCTTTAGGTGCCCATTTGACATTAATCATCAACTCCTTATACTGAATATTCTATCAATTGTCACAAATTTGTCAAACTCTTTTTAGAAATAGTTGTGAATATGTTTTAGTGGTTGTAAATTGATAAAAAATCAACTTGAAACTTGGGAATTATTGGCGATTGGCCGATAAAAAATGGATAGCGGCCGATAAATTTTAAAAAGAGGCCGACAAAATAGCCAAAGCGGCCGATAAAAATCGAAAAGCGGCCGAATAAAATTAATCCAGGAAGTATTGATACAGTAATCGAAAGAACTCGTAGTAAACAACTTTGATATAAAAACAAAAAGCATCGAGAAAAAACCTCGATGCTCTAACTTTGACCGGCCATTTACCCCACTTGCTCTTGTATTGTCTCTTCTTCCTTTTTACCTTTCTTGTGCAAGCCTGTACCGTAATAGGCTGCAACTAAAATCCCTAGCCAAAGTGGTCCAACGATTAAGGCAATTCTTGTATCCGGGAAATAAGCCATTAACCCGATTACCAACAGTAAGAAAGCCAAAGAAAAATAGGAAGTGAATGGATAAAGTGGCATTTTGTATTTCAACCCACGAGTTTCCTCTGGAGATAAACTTTTACGATAGCGCATTTGGGATATTAATATCATTGCCCATGTCCAAATCGCGCCGAATGTTGAAATAGCAGTTACCCAAGTAAATACTTTTCCTGGAACTAAATAATTAAGGATAACCCCAATTAATAGGGCAGCCGCAGTGACAATAACCGCGAAGCTTGGAACGCCATTTTTATTTAGTTTTCCGAAAGACTTTGGTGCTTCATCATTTTCAGCTAGGTTATAAAGCATCCGTGCTGTGCTGAAAATTCCTCCGTTACAAGAAGATAACGCTGCAGTTAACACAACAAAGTTAATTATTCCAGCTGCTGCAGGAATACCGAGCTTATCAAAGGTTAACACGAATGGACTTCCTTTTAGTCCAATCTCAGTCCAAGGGTAAATGGACATGATGACAAACAAGGCACCGACGTAGAAAACGAGTATCCGCCAAAAAACTGTATCAATGGCGCGTGATAGTGTTTTTTCGGGATTTTTAACCTCACCTGCAGTGATCCCAATCATCTCAAT
>CAURFY010000373.1:0-3255 GCA_963524115.1 uncultured Bacillus sp. | reverse complement strand
AAAGTCGCGCATATCACCTCGAAAGTCGCGCATATCACCTCGAAAGTCGGATGTTTGCCCCAAATTTAGGTACCTTTATTCAAATTTTTGAGGCTTTTGTTGAATAATCTTATAAAAGGCAGCGCTCAGAGCTTTTTTTATTCTCTTAGCGTTCTTTTTGGACCGATTATTGTGTTTTTTTAATTATGGTGCAGTCCTCTTTACTATTTGAGTCAATTTTGAAGTTCAAAACTGATTCCGTTACCCTGTTTTATTTTAAAAAAGGGAGTCTCCCATTACTTGTGCCTCCGCAAACATGAAAAACCGCCCATTTTCTTCATTTATTTGGCTATCCTAAACTGATTCCTGCAAAACCTTCATAATTGCCTTCCCGACGCCGTCTTCATCGTTGGTATCTGTAACATACCTGCATTTTTCTTTAATATGGTCAGCGGCATTTCCCATCGCAACGGAATAACCAGCGCGAGTTAACATGGATAAATCATTATCGTTATCACCAATCGCCATTGTTTCTAAAAGTCGAATATGATTAATCTTAGCAAATTCCTCCAATGCGACACCCTTTTGTGCATCTTTAGCGGTAATCTCTAAATTTCCATGTCCGGAAGAACTGACAGCTAACGCACTAAACTCAGCTAATTCTTGACGGGCAGTTAACAGCCGTTCTTCATCACCCGAGAATGCCAGCAATTTATAAACGTGATAACTTTTATCTGCTAAAATTTCATCGTATTGGTTTACTACTTTAACGTATCCCGACTCGATTCTCTCCTTGGCTACTTTTTCAACTTCATCCTTCGAAAAATGATGATTAGCACTGGTGAAAATATCAATCATCACCGATAACGCCTTTTCCTGATCCGTCGAGAATGTTCCTTTGTTCGTGTACAATTCAAAATAAATGCCGTGCTTTTTAAGAGTTTGGGCTGCGCCAAAGGTAAGTTCTTTGGCCAATGGGAGTGAAGAAACAATGGTTCCATCCTTGGCCCGTACCTCTGCTCCATTGACACAGATCACTGAACAATCTATTTCAGCTTCCTTCAAGACAAGCAGAGCTTCTTGATAGGAACGTCCTGTTGCAATCACAAATTCTATTCCTTTTGCTTGAGCGAGCCTGATCGCCTCAATATTTGCTGTTGAGACTCCTTTATTTCCTGTTAAAAGTGTTCCATCCATATCACTTGCGATGAGTTTGATCATATGTATGCTCCTTCTTAATGCTGCATCCTCATGAATTCCTAAAGCCATTCTAACATGGATATTCACAAAAGACTGTTTAGATATACTTTGAGCCCTCACGAACACTCAGTGGTTTTAGCGTGTTTGTAGAAATGAATTGTCTGACAGACGCTTGGTTGGTCTTGGAGTACTCCCTGAGCGCCCAACCAATTGCCTTTTGAATGAAAAATTCCTTGCTATCGGCATTAGCTAATATATAACGATAAAGGATTTCCTCGTTGGTTGCTTCCTTATATCTTAGTTGAAAGAGAATGGCAGTCCGACGTAACCACATGTTTTCATGCTCCGACCAACCCGCGATGATAGTTGGAATAAGTTCCGGCGATTGGATGGCAATTTTTCCAACAGGATGCGCTGCTAGTGTGTCGACAGTATCCCACCATGATTTGGTGGTTATTAAGGTTGCCATTAAAGCGATATGTTCTTTATTTAGACTCTTAGCTAGTTTAGCTATGTATTCTAATGCAACATATTGGTATTCCCGTTCAGGCTGATCCCAAAGTTCATAAATAAATTCTTCTTGAAAAGGCTCCTTCAAAATCCCCGACTGGTTATAAAAATTTTTCAAAATGGGTTGCCGTACAGGCTTCTTAATCCCTAGAAAGGGGAATTGGTTCTTCATATATTGGGCCATCGGGATGGCTTGATCTATATTGCGATGCTCTTCCAGCAACCTTTTTATGAACTCAATATGGCTTGTCAATTTCAGTTCACTCCTTATTAATAGATCAATCCTTTACCAACTCAGTGATGGTTGCATCAGCTATAGTCTGCAAGAGCTCAACAGCTAGCTCTATCTGGACTCCAATTTTCCCTCCGCTTACAACGATCGTCTCTAATCGTGTCGCCTGGCTGTCAATAAAAGTTGGGTAGTGTTTTTTCATTCCAACAGGTGAACAACCGCCGCGAATATAGCCGGTTTGGGCTTGAATCTCTTTTACAGGTAATAAATCTAACTTCTTCTCAGCCGCTACCTTTGCCGCCTTTTTTAAGTCGAGCTCTGATTCAACAGGAATAACAAATACATAAATATTTTTACTAGTAGCCTGGGCTACTAGGGTTTTATATACCATCAATGGATTCTTATTTATTTTTCCAGCAACCGAAATCCCATCAATTTTCCCATCCTTATTATCGTAATGATAAATTTGATAGTTAACTTTTTGAGCATCAAGAATTCTCATTGCATTTGTCTTGCCTTGCGCCATGCCCTCAGCTCCTTCTCTATATAGTTCAGTATAGCGAAATTAAATTTTTTTTGGCAACCTTAACAAGTGGTTTTCATTCTAACACATGAATTTGCAAAAATAGGAAAAATTATCTGTAGCATGTCATTTTCTTAAAAGGAGGAATCTTTCCTATGATTGAAAGCTATGGTTCAAATCAGTTGCCACGTTATCCTGAGCCCTATTGGCTAGACTCCGTTACACTTCCTACTTTTCCAGCCTTATCTGATGATATTGCTGTTGATGTAGCGATCGTGGGCGGGGGGATTACTGGGATTACGAGCGCTTACTTATTAACAAAACAAGGATTAAAAGTGGCTTTGGTTGATGCAGGTACGATCTTAAATGGTACAACCGGACATACCACCGCAAAAATCACTGCTCAACATGGGCTTATTTATGACGAGCTCACAACAACCCTAGGAGAAGATACCGCCCAGCTGTATTATCAGGCTAATCACTTTGCGATGAGCTTTATTAAAAACATGGTGAAGGAACAAAACATTGATTGTGATCTTACCGAAGAGGACGCCTATATTTATACCAGGTCAACAGACTATACGCAACAGCTCCAAAAGGAATTTAAAGCTTATGAAAAACTAGGAATCGAAAGGGAGTATGTTACCTCAACTACACTTCCTTTTGAAGTAAAAAGTGCCATTGTCATGAAAAATCAGGCTCAGTTTCACCCCCTTAAATATTTGCTACACCTCGTCAATGAGATCACCAAGCAGGGTGGACTTATTTTTGAAAAAACAACCGCTATTGATATTGAAACGGGGCCAAAGCC
>CAURFY010000372.1:0-3255 GCA_963524115.1 uncultured Bacillus sp. | reverse complement strand
AAAATGGACATAAACGGTGGTGACCCCAATAATCCGTTAGGAACGAGATGGATTGGATTTGACGCAAGGGGTACAGATGGGCGTATTTATGGATTACACGGTACAAATCACCCTGAATCGATTGGACATTACGTTTCTCAAGGCTGTATTCGCCTCCAAAATGAAGCAATTGAATCTCTGTATGAATATATCCCGCTCGGAACAAAAATATTAATTTTATCTACACAAAAAGATTTTAAACAAATAGCGATAGAATTTGGTGCTATAAACTAAAAAGAGGCTGGCTCATTATTTGAGTCAGCCTCTTAAATTATTTAGTTTATAGAAATCTTGAAAGACCTAATAGGAGGGTTGAAGCAAGCATAGCACCAAGCATTAACATAACAATTACTTTTCTAGCTTTTCGGTTTCCCAATGTAAAATCCTCCTTCCAAAAACTGACGAACCTTCACTATTCATTTTACAAAAAAAAATTCATTTCAACAAATGAAAAATTTATGAAGGATTTTTGACAAATTAGTAGAATATTTTATATTATTATATTATTCTGAAGAGAGCATGGTGGAGGAAAATGGTGAAAAAGGTCGACCATATTGGGATTGCAGTCAAATCTTTAGAGCAAAGCTTGTCATTTTATACAGAAATTCTTCGTTTGCCATTAATTCAAATTGAAGAAGTTCCTAGTCAAAAAGTGAAAGTTGCCTTTATTCAAGTTGGAGAAACCAATATAGAGTTGCTCGAACCCACAGCTGAAGACTGTCCTATTGCTTAATTTTTCGATAAACTGGGGGAATGAATCCATCATATCGCTCTTGGGGTTGGTTCTATCCAAGAGAGAATCATGGAAGTTAAAGAAAAAGGGGTTAGAATGATCGACAATGAACCAAAGACGGGGGCACATGGAGCAAAAGTAGCATTTATGCATCCAAAATCAACGGGAGGGATTTTATATGAGTTCTGTGAAAAGCAAGGAAGTAACGAACATGCCTGATATTTATGAAAAAATTTATGAACTTTATGATTTAAAAAGAGAAATAGAATTAGGTGGCGGAGACGCCCGCATTGCTAAACAACATGAAAAAGGTAAGTTAACAGCAAGGGAAAGAATTGAGTTATTAGTTGATCCAGGAACATTTGTAGAACTAAATGCTTTTATTGAACATCGTAGTTTGGATTTTGGACTTGAAAATTTAAAAGGACCAGGTGATGGAGTTGTAACCGGTTATGGAAAAGTAAACGGTCGTCCCATCTATCTATTCTCTCAAGACTTTACCGTGTTTGGTGGAGCATTGGGTGAAATGCATGCGATGAAGATTGCTAATGTAATGGACCTTGCTGCGAAAAATGGAGCACCGTTCGTTGGTCTAAATGATTCCGGTGGTGCACGGATTCAAGAGGGCGTTGTTTCATTAGATGGGTACGGACAAATATTCTACCGTAACTCTATTTATTCTGGAGTGATTCCACAAATTTCTGTTATCTTAGGACCATGTGCAGGTGGAGCAGTTTATTCACCAGCTATTACTGATTTTGTTTTCATGGTTGAGAAAACAAGCCAAATGTTTATCACTGGACCAAAAGTAATTGAAACCGTTACCGCTGAAAAAATATCAGCAGAAAACCTAGGTGGGGCTAAAGTACATAGTACCATTAGTGGAAATTGTCATTACCATGCCGAAACAGAAGTAGAGGTTATTCAAGCCGTTAGAGATGTACTAAGTTATCTTCCTAACAATTGTAATGAGATGCCACCTCGATTAGAACCAACAGAAGATGATGATTACCGCCCTGAATTAACCGAAGTAGTGCCTATCAATGCAACGAAACCTTATGATGTCCGCGCTGTTATACAACAGGTTGTGGATTCTGAATCTTTTATGGAAATACACAAAGATTTTGCTAGAAACATAGTAGTTGGTTTTGCGAGAATTAAAGGAGAACCAGTCGGTTTAGTTTGTAACCAACCTAAATTTATGGCAGGTGGGCTTGATATCGATTCTTCTGATAAAGCGGCTCGTTTTATCCGTTTGTGTGACTCTTTCAACGTACCAATTATTACTTTTGAAGACGTTACTGGGTTCTTCCCTGGAGTCAAACAAGAACATGGTGGAATTATTCGTCATGGTGCAAAAATCCTTTATGCATATTCTGAAGCGACTGTACCAAAACTTACTGTTATCACAAGAAAAGCATACGGCGGTGCCTATGTAGCATTAAATAGTAAATCAATCGGTGCTGATCTAGTATTTGCATGGCCAAATGCGGAAATCGCTGTTATGGGCCCTCAAGGTGCTGCAAATATTATCTTTGCTCGTGAAATTGCCAACAGTCCAGATCCTGAAGCTACTCGTGCTGCAAAAATCGAGGAGTATCGTGAAAAGTTTGCTAACCCTTATGTTGCTGCAAGCCGAGGAATGGTTGATGATGTTATTGACCCTCGTGAAACAAGAATCAAATTAATTCAAGCGCTTGAAATGCTTCGTAATAAAGAAGAAAAAAGACCGAAGAAAAAACACGGAAATATTCCACTTTAGTACGAAAAGCGGAAGCGGCTTGCACAGGGGCGACAGGCATAAGACGAGCCGGCGAGAAGGTTGTACTTTAACCTTCTTGACGGATTGGCTGTAGACCTGCGAGCCCCTAGCCGCTGGAGCTAGACAACAAAAAAGCGGAAGCGGCTTGCCGCTAAATTTATCATAATCAAAAGCACAAACGGACCTCGTTCCGCTTGTGTTTTTTTTGTATATTTGCTCAAGAAAAAGCATAAGGGTATACTTAGGTAGTGATTACTACAGTAAAGTATGGAGGTTTCTTAGGATGATCATTAATCAAGAACGCTTACTTAATGAATTTTTAGAACTTGTACAAATTGATTCAGAAACAAAGTTCGAAACAGAAATTGCTAAAGTACTTAAAGAAAAATTCACCCAATTAGGGGTCGACGTATTTGAAGACGATACCACTTCAATCACCGGACATGGAGCTGGTAACCTTATTTGCACCTTAAAAGGGACAAAAGACGGAGTCGATACCATTTACTTCACCTCCCATATGGATACGGTCGTTCCCGGTAACGGGGTAAAACCCAGCATTAAAGACGGTTACGTGGTTACCGATGGAACGACGATTTTAGGTGCTGATGATAAAACGGGACTTGCCGTCATGCTTGAAACTGTTCGACTTTTAAAAGAACAAAATATACCACATGGAACGATTCAATTTCTCATTACCGTTGGTGAAGAGTCAGGGTTACAC
>CAURFY010000371.1:0-3255 GCA_963524115.1 uncultured Bacillus sp. | reverse complement strand
ATGATATTGTTATTAACTATGCAAGAAGTAAAAGCGCAGCACTCGAGGTTGCTGAAGAAATTAAAGCAATGGGGAGAAAAGTCCTAGTTGTTCGGGCGAACGTCGGTGATGTGGATAAAATTAAAGCGATGTTTGAGCAAATTGACCAGGAATTTGGACGGTTAGATGTGTTTATAAGTAACGCAGCATCAGGTGTAATGCGCCCATTAATGGAGCTTGAGGAATCACATTGGGACTGGACATTAAATATCAACAGTCGGGCTCTTCTTTTTTGTGCTCAGCAAGCTGCTAAACTGATGGAAAAAAACAATGGGGGCAGAATTGTCAGCATTAGTTCTTTAGGATCAATCCGATATTTTGAAAACTATACAACAGTTGGAGTATCAAAAGCCGCAGTTGAAGCTTTAACTCGTTATTTGGCGATAGAACTTGCTCCAAAAAACATAGTTGTTAATGCAGTATCCGGGGGAGCAATTGATACGGATGCCTTAACACATTTTCCAAATCGGGAGGAAATGCTTGCTAAGGCAAAAAGAAAAACACCAGCTGGAAGAATGGTGGAAATAGAAGACATCGTAAATACAATCGTCTTTTTACTTTCCGGACAGGCAGATATGATTAGAGGGCAAACGATAATTGTTGATGGTGGAATTTCCTTACTTATCTAAAATAACAAGTTTTCCTGTTCAAGAAACAATTGATTGGAAAAAAATAGTAGGATAGTTACCTCTATGGCTGGATACATTAATAGTCGTGGAGGTGATAACAATGGCAAACTTCAATCAACAACCTAACAAAACTTCTGCTGGAACAAACATTCAGCAAGTAAGACAACAAAACGCTCAATCTGCACAAGGTGGTGCAGGAGCATCTGGAAGTGCTGGCCAATTCGGCACTGAATTTGCGAGCGAAACAAATGCTGCTCAAGTAAGACAGCAAAACGCTCAATCTGCACAAGCAGGAGCAGGAGCTAGTTCAAGTGCTAGCGCTGGTCAATTCGGTACAGAATTTGCGAGCGAAACAAATGCTGCTGAAGTAAGAAAACAAAACCAACAATCCCAAGCTAATAAGGCTAAAAACTCTGGCCAATTTGGAAGCCAAAGCTAATACGATGGAGGCACTCTTCTAACCGAAGAGTGCCTTCTTTATTTTGCCTATTTTTCGCCAAAGTTTCTTGAACTTAGTTTTTCGACAAAACTACCTGTTTCTCAACATAAGTAGTCAAAGGGAATCACAAGAAAAACACGAATACATAATTACAAATCTTTTTTTTAGGACGGTGGAGGAAAATGACGGACTTTAACCGTTTGGTTTCGGAGCAAATGAAAACAATGGATCAATTGCTAAATCTTCAGTCAGAACTAGAAAGATTCCAAGAAATTGAACAGAATCTAAAAAAACACCATGAAGAAACAAAATTGGAAGATGCTCAGTCCGAAATCAGCCGGTTGAAGAATGAGCTAAAGGAGGTTCATAACGTTTTTGAACAGCAAACAGAAGAAGTGATTCGCTCATACCAAATTATGAATGTAACATGTTAATCAGGCATTTGTAATAAAAAATTCACATTGAAATCGAGCTATTGAGCATTTTCAATGGCTCTTTTGTTTTAAAATTCATGTTTAACCGTTATAATAGTAGAAAATAGGAATAGTTCTTTGTTGCCTTTTTATTTTTTCTAAAAATAAAAATTTTTATAAAGCTGATAGGTCACAAAGCGTCCGGGATGAAAGTAGGGGAGATTAGTGGGCGTTCCCATCGAAGGTGAAACAGTACAAATTCATAGCTATAAACACAATGGGCACATCCATCGCGTCTGGGATCAAACAACCATTTTAAAAGGGACTCAGAATTTAGTTATTGGTGGAAATGATCGAACAATGGTTACGGAGTCCGATGGGAGAACGTGGATTACCCGGGAGCCTGCTGTAGTTTATTTCCATTCACAATACTGGTTTAATGTGATTGGGATGCTTCGGGAAGATGGCATTTATTATTATTGCAACATTAGTTCTCCGTTTATTTTTGATGGGGAAGCGATAAAGTACATTGATTATGATTTAGATATAAAAGTATTCCCTGATATGACCTTTAATTTGCTTGATGAGGACGAATATGAGCGCCATCGGAAAGAAATGTGCTATCCCGATATTATAGATGTAATATTAAAAAGAAACGTGAAAGAGCTAATACAATGGATTCGCCAAAGAAAAGGTCCATTTGCGCCAGATTTCATTGATATTTGGTATGAAAGATATTTGACTTACAGACGGTAATGGTAAAATAATATACAGTGTCAACTACCTGTTGATGATGATCAACAGGTTTTGCTATGAACGAAAAATATAGTATAGAACTTAAATTAGTATCTAGCGTAAGGCGCCTTTCGCTTTTCTAATAAGGGGGGAAATAAATATTGAGTAACATTCGTAGATATTTGCAATTTGTAAAACCATATCGACTTCAAATATTCGGAACTGTTTTGATCGGGATATTGAAGTTTGTCATCCCCCTTATTATCCCTATTTTAATAAAATATGTAGTTGATGATATTATCGGTAGTAAGGTGTTAAGTAATCAAGTAAAATTAGATAGGTTATTTATGATCATGGGAGTCATGATTATTGTTTTTGTTGTTCTTCGTCCGCCGATTGAGTATTACCGACAGTACTTTGCTCAATGGACAGCAAATAAAATTCTCTATGATATTCGAGATCAATTATTTACTCATATTCAAAAGTTAAGCTTTAAATATTATGCCAATACTAGATCCGGAGAAATTATTTCAAGGGTCATAAATGATGTGGAACAAACCAAAACCTTTGTCATTTCTGGGTTAATGAATTTATGGTTAGATATTGCAACAATCGTCATTGCGATTGCCATCATGTTTTCAATGGACTCAGTACTGACGGCTGTTTCTCTTGTTCTTTTCCCATTTTACGCTTTTTCTGTCCGGTACTTTTTCGGGAACCTGCGCAGATTAACCAGAGTTCGTTCTCAGGCTCTTGCAGAGGTACAAAGCTATTTACATGAACGTGTTCAAGGAATGCCTGTAATAAAAAGCTTTGCGATTGAGGACTATGAGCAAGGGCAATTTGATAAACAAAATAGTAATTTTTTAACCAAGGCATTGGACCATACGAAGTGGAACGCCAAATCCTTCGCAGTCGTTAACACCATTACCGACATTGCGCCGATCATTGTGATTGGCTACTCTGCCTATGAAGTTATTCAAAACGACCTAACCTTAGG
>CAURFY010000370.1:0-3270 GCA_963524115.1 uncultured Bacillus sp. | reverse complement strand
AAATATCACTCTTGCTAATATTAGCTGGGCGAATTCGCTGTTGATCACTAAAAACCATAACAACATTTTTGGATTTTGCCATAATCCACTCTAGTTCCGAGTGTATATCGGTATTACCAAATATTTTCTGGTCTATTTCATGAACTTGCTTGCCTAATGTTCCAGTCACACCAACCTTTAGAAGGTGAGCCTCGTCTACTAGTGTAATGTCAAAGTCGTCGTTACTTTTACCAAATTGAATGGGTGAAAAAATCTTAATATCAGCGTCACCAAGATCAATCTTGTCGAAAATTTTCCGAATCCTTCCGCAAAGTGATGGTTGTGGAATCACCAAGGCAATACTTTTATTCTTAAATTTTTGATTAATATTTTCGAGCTCAAAGAAGATATTAAAATTGGATTCATCATCAATGTCATCATTTTTATTGTCGAATGATTGAAGGTCAGCCAGTAATTTTGCAAGATACATAATGACAATCGTTTTGCCGGTCCCCGCATCGCCGTCTATAACTGAAAGACTTTTTGTGTTGCTAGTAATCGCCTCATCGATATTTTGAACTATTTCGGTCACCACATTTAACTGTTCAAAGTTTAGGTTTTTGTATGGGGAGAATTTAAATAATTCAGAGTTGTTAATTTCAGAAATAGTCTTGTCAGCTATTTTTAATTCACGTAGCCTATTCCAGATCTCTTCGAAAGTTTTACGGTAGTTTTCTCTACCATAATAATCACGATCACACATCCCATCATTTCGATTTAGTACCCTAAATTTTCCGTCTCCACTAAAATACTGGATTAAGTAAGATTCTAAATCAAGCGCAGCGCTTTTATTAAACGTTTCATCAAAAACCACTTTTAGAGAACCGTGTTTTAAACTTGATTTTTCAGCATTTGCGAAGTGTTGGTTCATGCGGTTTTTAAGATTTGTAGTTTCGCCAATGTAAATCTGTTGATTATTATAAATCTGGTATACCACTGGCCAGTTTTCTTCCAAATGATCTGCTGTAGCCAAGTTATTAATCGTGCTTTGGTCAAAAGAATAATTTTTGATTTGAAAGGATTTTCTTGGCATCTTATAATTCCGTGTATTTCTTACTATTGCTCTTGGCTTTATGTATGGGGTATTTTATAGCGTTTTCTTTTAGCTTCTTCATTACAATCTCTTCAAGATTAACGTCAAGCTTATTAGCTAAAAGTATTGCGTAATTTACTACGTCAGCTAGCTCATTGCAAACATTATCCTTATTGTAATCATCATTCCACTGAAAACATTCAAGAAGTTCACCAGATTCAATTGCAATTGATTTTGCCAAGTTAGCTGGGGAATGAAATTGGTCCCAGTCTCTCTCTTCTGTGAACTTTATTACTGCCGCTTTGACATCTTCCATATCAACATTATACCTTATTTGTCACCCCTACATCTCATACTCCGTAACCCCACCATTCTCTGTATAGAACTCTACCTATAAATTACCACAATTATATTCTGATTTCGATTACATTTTTCCGGTAAGCTTTTTTAGAAAGACATTATTACTCTTAAGGTAAGCATCCTTCACGTTTTTTGTATATTGAGGAGTAAGATTTACATCCATTTTCAGTTCATCAAAATATGATGTAAAATACGTTTCTTCCATATGGTCTATATTTTCATCAAACTGAGGATATCTATTCCTTAAGTTTTCGGCAATATAAGTACAACTAAGAAGTTGGAATAAGTATTGTTTTAAATGATATTCCTTAATGTCTTCAATGCTAGTATTCTTTCCATGAGCTCTCGTTTCTGAGTATGTGTCAAAATCCACACCTTTTATTCCTCTGACCTTTAAGACATTTTGATGTAGTGTATTATACAAATTATATAGGCACTGATTTACTTGAGATTCACTTAGCTGAATATTTTTGTCTTGAATATAGGAAATAATTTCTTTTGTCGCAGTATTTGTCATTAGTGCATATGTAGCAATCTCAACTCCAAAGTTATCAGTAGTATCATCTAGCCCATTAAAACTAATGCTAGCTAACTCCTCATTAAAAAATGCTTGAGGTTTTATTTTTCCTTGTTCGTTAAAATATGCTACTAGTTGCGGATACATAGAAAGACTATCGGGGTTATTTTGTATTGCTTTTCCAGCTTGCTGAAGGTCGTACTGAATATATGGCATCTTATTTCCATTCTCGTCAATCTTTAATGTGAAAGCTCGGCGCGCCTCAATATCGCTAGTGTTGTCTAGGCATTTACTCCAATGGGCAAAGGCTTTATCGTGTTTACTTTTATCTTTGTCGTTAGGAGGATAGTTCCGTTCATGTTCCGCTATAAACACCCTACACTGCCTCCAGGCTTTTTCATCTGCCTCAATTTCTATTTCATCATTATCATGATTTGCGGCATAATACCCACCCATTTTTTTGTTTCCCGCCTCATCTAATGCTGGGTTCAGATCTCTATCCAAAATAGGAAAACAATCACTTCTATTTTTCATCAACAATCTATGTAGAATATATGACATTGCACTCGTATTTTTACTTCCATCTGCCATCATTAATTTTTGGTAGTCATGAGTAAGCTCATGATAACTAACTAACATTAATGAGTAGAGATCGCGAATTGTGTCTGGCCTTGATTTTTTTAATCCCTCGTCTGACGTCAAAGACATCTTTGCAACTAATTCCTGACCAAGAATAGAGAATTCAGATGTAGATAGCCCAACACCAGCGTCACGTGCAGCATTTTTTTGTTGGTCCCAGCCGTATTTATTTGCCATCAAGAATCGACGTTCTCTTAATCTTTCATCAAGAGTGTTTTTATAGGCAAAATAGTTTGCTAAAGCACCACCAATTTGTGTTGACGATTTGATATTATCTCTCCCTTCAATATTATTATATAAATAACAAGCAAAATTTTTTGCGATAGGATTTTCAAAATCTCTACCTAAATACAAAAAATCGCCTACAGTATCCAATTCGTCTTGCGAAACTTTCTTAGATGTTTCTAATTTGTCATTAATTTTATTTAATTCATCCTTGTATTCAGCCTCACTCTGATTTAACCTCTCAAATATTATTTGAGTATCAGCCGGATTTTTTAGTTTAGATAGAATTAGTTTTCTATATTCTGGAACTGAAAGAACCGGATTCGTTGTAAGTTCTGGGAAGTATTTTTTTCCATTAACTACTTGAGTCTTTGCTCTTGCAGTGGACACTATATAAGATGCATAGTTTTTGAAACCGTTTGAATTTATAAAATCGCTAGCATTGTCGCTCTTCAAC
>CAURFY010000369.1:0-3272 GCA_963524115.1 uncultured Bacillus sp. | reverse complement strand
TCCCTGCCTTTTTTACAGGCGTATCCGCAAGGGTTACCGATCCAGATGTAGGGTCTATCAATCCGGCAATAATGGAAAGTAAGGTTGTTTTTCCACAGCCGCTAGGTCCAAGAAAGGAGATAAACTCTCCTTCCTTAACCTCAAGCGAAATATTGGAGAGGGCAGTTATAGCCGATGTTTTAGTAAAATAGGTATGGTGAATGTTGTTTATTTTTAAAAATGTCATGATAAATCGGCCTCCTCTAATGATGATTTATTTTAAGGTTTTTTCAGCAATGGCGGCATTCACTAATGTTTTATAATCAATTTTTTTAGGAAGTTCGCCTGCTTCACTCATAATGTTTTGTAGGTTATTCCATTCCTTTTCATCTAGGATTGGATCTGTGGCGAAAGAGCCTTGCGTTTTATAACGGTCAATCGACATTTCCAAGATTCCTAAATCAATGTCTGGAAAATAGGATTGGATGGTGGTCGCAATTTCTTTTGAGCTATGGGTATTTACCCATTGCTGTGCTCGATATATGGCACGAGTGAACTTTTCTACCGTGTCCTTGTTCCCTTTCATATAGCTTTGTTTTGCCATGTAGGTTGTGTACGGTACGTGGCCTGATTCTGATCCAAATGAGGCAACGATATATCCTTTCCCCTCTTTTTCAAATACACTGGCGGTTGGTTCAAACAATTGTACAAAATCGCCTGTTCCAGAGGCAAACGCATTAGCGATATTTGCAAAGTCGACGTTCTGAATTAAATTTAAATCGTTTTGTGGGTCAATCCCGTGTTGCTTCAATACGAATTCACCTACCATTTGTGGCATTCCGCCCTTGCGTTGTCCTAAGAAGGTACTTCCATTTAATAGATCCCACGAAAAATGGTCGATTTTCTTTCGGGAAACAAGGAAGGTACCATCTGTTTGGGTCAATTGAGCAAAATTGATAACTGGATCATTTGAGCCCTGGGCATAAACATAAATCGATGTCTCGGATCCAACTAATACGATATCTGCTCCATCTGAAATGAGGGTGGTCATCGTTTTATCACCACCAAAAGTTGTGGTAAGTGAAACATCTAAACCTTCATCCTCAAAGAACCCTTTCTCCAGCGCCACATATTGAGGAGCATAAAACAACGAGCGCGTTACCTCAGCAACCCTAACCTTCTCAAGCTTTTTAGTCGTGTTTGAATTGGAATTGTTACAAGCAACTAATGGAATTATCAACATGGCAACCATCAGTAAAGTAAGCCAAAATTTGTTTAAGTATTTCATTTTTTATGCCTCCTATTCATTTATAAAAAGGTTGTTTTAAAGCACAATGTTGATTGGAGTGGAAGGCGCGAAGACTCCTGCGGGAGCAGCGGGACAGGTGAGACCCCGCAGGCGCTTTAGCGCCGAGGAGGCTCACCGCCCGCCCCTAAGGTGCGCGAAGCGCCTGGAACGGAAATCAACATTCTAGTTTAACAGTGCCTTAAAAAATGAAGGATTTAGACTTGTGATATCGTATGAAAAAACAAAAAAATGTGTGAATGCCTATATCCTTTTTATGAAAGGAGAAATCCTAACTATGGAAAAAGAGGGAACTATTTTATCAAAATGGAGATACCCATCTCCAAATCCGAACATAGAGTTAACGATTATTACATACTATTCACAGGGACTTAGGGTTAAAGGTTTGTTGGCTGAGCCAAAAAGGACACCAGTTTATGAAGGTTTTTTGTATTTACGAGGAGGAATCAAAAATGTTGGAAAAGTAAGACCAGCGCGAATTTGTCAGTTTGCTGCAGAAGGTTTTATTGTATTTGCTCCCTTTTATCGAGGGAATCAAGGTGGAGAAGGGAGTGAAGATTTTGGTGGTGAAGACCGTTATGATGCTTTTGCGGGTTTTTCGGTGTTGAAAAATCACCCTCAGGTGAGAAATATCCATATCTTTGGATTTTCTCGTGGGGGTGTTATGGCCCTGCAGACTGCGATTCAATTTCCTGAAGCGACATCAATTGTTACGTGGGGTGGTGTGAGTGATATGGAGCTAACCTATTATGAACGTGAAGATTTGCGGAGAATGATGAAACGGGTCATTGGCGGGACACCTAACAAATATCCTGAAAGATACCGGTTCCGAACACCACTATATCAATTGGATCGGCTACAATCACCCGTGTTAATTATTCACGGCTGCCAGGATACAAATGTCTCGATTGAGCACGCTTTACGTCTTGAGAAATGTTTAACTGAATACCAAAACCCAGTTACCAGTTGGTACTTTAAGGAGTTCACTCATTATTTTCCGCCTTTAATAAATCGAAAAATCGTAAAAGATCTTACGATTTGGATGAAAATGCAAGCAAATAAATGATAAAATAATGGTAAGGAAACATGAAGGAGAGATCATATGGGAATGCCGCTGGAATTAAATACGCTAATTGTAACAAAGGGTAGAGAGAAACGGCTGGATGATAATAATAGGTTCTCTTTAACAAAAGAGGGCTATCGACTTTATCCAATTGACATTCCATTAGAAGTGCGTAAAACACGAGAAAGTGAAATAAACGGCACAGCTCTAATAAAAAAGGTTGAGTGGGAACAAAACGAAACGACCATCACCTATCAATTGATCACTTTACACTCGACAAACTGATTTACCTTATCTAATTAAAGTACAAAAATAAACAGGCTGTTAAGGGCCCCCCGCCCCTAACAGCCTGTTTTATTAAACCCCCATTAACCGGAACAAATCCCCTAAAAATGAACCGAAACTACTTCCCCAAGTAATTTCAACTCTTAATTAAAAATTATCGTGCAATAGGTCCGCCGCTTTCAACGATTTCTTGTGGAACATCAGCGAACTTTTTGAAATTCTCATGGAATTTGCCTGCTAATTCTTTTGCTTTTGCTACATATGAATCTTGGTCTGCCCAAGTTTTGTTCGGTTGTAGCACTTCGTCAGGTACACCTGGAACATGTAAAGGGACCTCTAAGCCAAAAATAGCATCTTTAGCAGTTTCGATATGATTTAATTCGCCAACAAGAGCAGCTTGAACCATAGAACGTGTATAGGAAAGCTTCATTCTTGAACCAACCCCATACTCTCCACCAGTCCAACCAGTGTTAACTAAGAAAACATTAGCATTGTGCTCATCAATTTTATTTCCAAGCATTTCCGCATAGCGCGTAGCTGGAAGCGGTAAGAATGGAGATCCGAAGCAAGTTGAGAAAGTTGCTTCAGGAGTTGTAACTCCACGCTCTGTTCCTGCTAGCTTAGAAGTATAACCACTCA
>CAURFY010000368.1:0-3283 GCA_963524115.1 uncultured Bacillus sp. | reverse complement strand
GCTGAAACCGGTGCGGGACAGCATGGAGTTGCAACCGCCACAGCATGTGCGTTATTAAATTTGGATTGTATCATCTTCATGGGCGAGGAGGATATTAAACGCCAAGAGCTCAATGTGTTCCGGATGGAATTGCTTGGAGCAAAGGTAGTTAGTGTTTCATCAGGTAGTGCTACCTTAAAGGATGCAGTGAATGAAGCATTGCGGTATTGGGTATCTAATGTTGAGGATACGCATTATATTTTAGGTTCTGTAACTGGACCTCACCCATTTCCAATGATTGTTCGTGATTTTCAAAGTGTAATTGGAACAGAAACAAAGGCTCAACATTTTGCAAAAGAAGGGAAGTTACCTAACGCTATCGTTGCTTGTATAGGTGGGGGAAGCAATTCTATGGGAATGTTTTATCCGTTTATTAATGATAATGACGTCGAATTATATGGTGTAGAGGCTGCAGGGTTAGGAATTGATACAGATCGTCACGCCGCTTCATTAACAAAAGGAACACCTGGAGTGTTACACGGTGCTTTTATGTATTTACTTCAAGATGAGAACGGACAAAGTCAAGAGGCCCATTCCATTTCCGCTGGTTTAGACTATCCTGGAGTTGGTCCCGAACATAGCTACCTAAATGATATAGGAAGAGTGCATTATGATGCAATTTCTGATGAAGAAGCCTTAGAAGGATTACAGCTTTTATCAAAATTAGAAGGAATCATTCCTGCACTTGAAAGTGCCCATGCTGTGGCCTACGCTTTAAAACTAGCGCCAAAAATGAGCAAGGAAGAAACACTTGTAATCTGTCTTTCTGGCAGAGGAGACAAGGATGTTTACGCCATTAAAGCAAGAATAGGGGGGAATTAAGGACATGAATCGAATTGAAAAGTCGTTTCAATTACTTAAAGAGAAAAATGAAAAGGCCTTTGTTCCTTATATAATGGCTGGAGATGGGGGGCTTGATGCGTTAATTGATCGCCTCATTTTCCTTGAAAAGAGTGGGGCAACGGCGGTCGAGGTTGGAATACCTTTTTCTGACCCTGTTGCAGATGGACCAACGATTCAACAGGCAGGTATTCGAGCGCTTAATCTGGGAACAACTTTAAAAAATGTTTTGTCAACCATAGCTGCTGCTCGGAAACAAGTCCAAATTCCTATTATACTGATGACCTATATGAATCCAATCGTTGCCTTCGGATTGCAAGCTTTTGCTGAACAGGCGCATCTTGCAGGCGTAGATGGATGTATTATCCCCGATCTTCCAATAGAGGAAGAGGAAATCATTGTTCCTGTTTTAGAACAATTTGGTATAGAACTGATTCGTTTAGTAACATTGACAAGTCAATTAAACCGCATTGAAGAAATAGCATCCAAAGGAAAAGGTTATATTTATGCAGTGACTGTCACGGGGATCACTGGGGCCAGAAATGGTTTTGATGAAAACTTAGGTGAATTTTTACAAAATGTAAAGGCCTTAAGTTCTATTCCAGTATTAGCGGGTTTTGGTATCTCAACTCCTGAACATGTTAAAGAAGTAAGCCAATATTGTGACGGAGTAATAGTTGGTAGCAAAATCGTCGATCTTTTTGAACAAAATAATTTAAAAGAGATTGAAAGACTAATAAAAGCAGTCGGAACAGTAACCGCGTAACTTTTGTTATTAAGAAGGGACTCAGTAACCTTTTGAGGGTCCCTTTTGTTTGAAAAATGTACATTTTTTTTCGTGAATACGTATTGACAAACTGATGATTATTTCTCAGGAAATCGCAAAACTAGACATTTCTCACGATAAACTTGTCGAATTTTACGGGTATTTAAACTTTTTTTTGAAATTATGTCGAGTTATCTCACGTGTCTTTTATTACAGCCTTTCCCTTAGGTTATCGGTATACTACATACATAAAGGCTCAGGATAAGGAATTAAGTTGGCAGTCCGATATATTGGGGGAAATGAAACAAATGTATATGTATGAAGTGATTTTGGACATCTTAGCGAAAAATGGACCTGCTTCCATTTCTTCTATTTGCCAGGAAATGAATCAGTTAAATAGCGTTCGTCAAGGTATTGAGAAAACTGTTCATCCATCTCAAGTAAAAACAGCCATTACACGAAAAAAGGACCTTTTTAAAGTGAAGGAAAATGTGGTTTTTATCGATCCTGAAAAGGATATTCAATTACTATTAGTAAATATTAGTTTGGGTTTAGGGCCACAACGTACCTTTAGAGTTGATTTTGAAAAAAATCGTTTTGTTTATTTCGAATGGAATTTAGATTCGACGAAAATTCCGACAAAAAAAATTCCACCCTCAAAAAATGATAGTAATCTGGAGATATTTAAAAAAGACCTTTATCGAATTAGGATTTGGGATTGGGAAAAGGATTATCATCCAGAAGGAATCGTCCTGGATGGTCCGTCCTGGTCAATTAAGTTGATTACAAAAGGAAAAGTTTATCAAAGTGAAGGTCTACAAGGTCTTCCAAAAGATTGGGCGAAACTTTGCCGTGGGTTATCAAAATTAACAGGAATTGATCTAAATTAACAGCTACCGGACTACTCCTTTAGCTGTTAATTTTTTTTCTATAATGCAGCTATTCAATATTAAGACTCTTTCAATGTGTGATAATAGAGAATGAATAATTGTAGAAGATGATATTGCTTTTTCAAATTGTCAGAAGGAGATGTTAGAATGGATTTTCTAAAATTAGATTCTATCGAGGATAGAGTCAACCTAATCAATCAACTGAAGGATACATTTAGAACACGAGCTGGAAAAATTGATATAGAAGGCCTTTTTCCTTTTGAGAATATAGATGACTTGAAGCGAAGTGGATATACCATGCTAACTGTTCCTGGTGAATATGGTGGAAAGGGAATTTCACTTTACGAGATGGTTAGATTACAAGAAAAGATCGCAGAAGGTGATGGGGCCACTGCACTTTCAATAGGGTGGCATATGGGAATAATAAAAAATCTAGCTGAAAAAAAACTGTGGACCTCGGAAATGTATTCATGGATTTGTGAAAAATTTAGACAAGTAGCGCTGATAAATGGTGCAGCGACAGAGCCCCAAACGGGTAGCCCGACTAGAGGTGGTAAACCATTTACAACCGCTAAAGATATAAATGGAAAATGGGTCATAAACGGGCGTAAAACCTTTACTACAATGGCGCCAATACTCGATTTTTTTATCGTTAGTGCAACGTTGGAAGATGGTGGGGTTGGCAATTTTCTAATCTCAAAAGATGCCCAAGGGGTAATTATTGAAGAAACATGGGATAGTATTGCTA
>CAURFY010000367.1:0-3284 GCA_963524115.1 uncultured Bacillus sp. | reverse complement strand
TCCTTGGTCCAATAAGGATTGCAGCTGCTAAGGCAGCAAACCCACCCAAAGCATGAATGACTGCTGAGCCTGCAAAATCCTCCATACCCAACTTACCTAACCAACCGCCACCCCATACCCAGTGTCCAGCAATTGGATAAATAAAAGATGTCATTAACACTGCAAAAAGGAGGTATGCACGAAAATTAATTCTTTCCGCTACTGCCCCAGAAACGATGGAGATAACAGCGATAACAAAAGCACCCTGAAAGAGCCAGAAGGTATCTAATGAAATAGTGAGGTCAATATGATTTAAATTCCCATTCAAAAAGAATCCATTTATACCGAATAAACCTAATTTGTCGGAACCGTACATAAGGCCAAAGCCTAAAATAAAATAACAAAGAGTTCCAATAATAATATCAGCAAAAACTTTCATGATGATATTCACACTATTCTTTTTACGAACAAATCCCGCTTCTAATAGAGCAAATCCACCCTCCATTAAAATAATCATCGCAGCTGTTAAAACGACCCAAATGGTATCCATTCCGGACTGCAAAGCTTCAATATTCACTATTAACGAACCTCCGCTTCCTTCCAAGCTTTTATTTCCTCGATCAAAAGCCCGGAGAGAAATATTTCTTCATTGCTTGTCTCTGAATGAACTAAAGAAATCAGCCTATCTAAAATAGCAATGCTTTGCTTAATTTTTTCAATACTATTAAATCTTTCTTTTACATAGACCATATATTCTACAGCCTGATGATGACTTGGAGCGCGACTAGTAAATAATTTTTTTATAGGAGATAAAGACTGATACATGGCGTCTTCCGATCTTCTTTTTTGCTCATATTTATCAATTTTTCCCTTAATCATTCTAATTTCTGCTTCTTTCTTACATTTAATGCTAGTGAGAGCCTCAATTATGTCTTTCGAATTAATCTGAAAATTATTTGCCTCATTTACCTCATCAATTATTATCATGTCAATTCTCCTAACATAACGTGTAACTTATTCTATCATTATATGGACAACCTTCAAACGAGTCAATATATTTTGTATATTTTTGTAGTATTCTATCATTTATTATAATTCATTATTAAAATAAGACCACTTACACCATTAATCTTTGGGTTAAGTGATCTTATTATGTATGATATGAAAATTGGAGACGTTTTTATTAGAATTGCATTTTTAAAACGGTATATTTATTCATCACATGACTAAGGCCCTATTTCATTTATTATTTTTAACAATAATCGAATGATAGCTGTTATACAATTTTAAGGATAAATTTTTTGTGAATTCCTGTGTCTCATGAATAAAAGCGGTTAGCGCAGGATTCATATATTCAGTCGAACGTACTTCTAATCCTAAATTTTGGTACACTTGAGGAATTAGGTGAGAGGCACTAACATTTGCCAATGTTGTTGGAATGGCCATCTCCGGAAGGATTGTATTTCCAACTCCCTCTTGAACCATAGCGATAATCGTGGCTATGTCACTGACTTCAAATTGAATATTCGGAGAGCTTCCTTGATCCTTAAAAATAGTACAAATTACATGATGGCACTCTTTTGGCATAATAAAAGGCTCATTAACAATTTCAGTTAATTGGATATTTGCTCGATTTCTCAATGGATGATTTTCCGGAACAAAAACAACCATTTTATCTTGTAATAAAGGGATAAATTCATAATCATGCTTTCCCTCTGTAACCAAACCAACATCAACGACTGACAATTTAAGCCAATTTTTTATTTCTTCATCACTTCCTTCAAAGAGAATTACTTCAACACCAGGAAATCGTTTTTTAAATGAACTGATCATTCCTGGCAATAGTTTAGCTGACATGCTGGAAATACTTCCAATCTTTATTGTCCCAGTTTCAATTTCGGTTAATCCTTTTGCTTCGTTTACTATCTTTGTTTTTATCATGATTAAATCTCGAATAAGACTTGTGATGCGTTCGCCAATTTTTGTAAGACTAACTCCATTTCTGTTTCGGTTTAATAATTTAATTTTTAACTCTGATTCCAAAGCTGCTACTGCTTGGCTGACCGCAGATTGTGAAAGACCAATTTGCTCTCCCGCCTTTGTAAAACTTCCCATTTCAACAACCTTTAAGAAAACTTCTAATTGAAATAAAGTCATATCAAACCTCTTTACTTTACATTAGTTTTTACTTATTAACTTTATTAAAAGTATTAATTTTACTTATACCATAACTCATCATATACTACAATCAACTCGAAGAAAGGTGTGGAATTTGATGAGTATTTTACACGCAGATGGACAAGAAATATTTAAGGAAATCCAAACAAGTAGTTCAGTACTTATAGATTGTTGGGCACCATGGTGTCCTCCATGTAGGATGTTATCCCCCATTTTGGAGGAAATTCATCAAGAATTGGGTTTAAAAATCGTAAAAGTGAATGGCGATGAAAATGAAGACTTTATTGGTGAGTTTCAGGTTCTTGGTTTGCCTACCTTATTGCTTTTTCAAAACGGCCAATTGGTAACGCGGATCTCTGGGTTTCAACCGAAAGCAGTACTTATCGACCTATTAAAAGAACGTAGGGTGGCTCAATAAAGATTTACACCATTATTTTTTATTTTTATATTGTGATGTTGGTCTAAATCCAAGAAGAATTTTATATTTTATATGAAGGATATTCGTTTGCTAAATTTAGTATGAAATAGGTGAGACCAACATGTTTGTTGTCTATTTTTTCGAAAATAAGAATCTTTTACTCAGTCAGTTCCTAAGACGTGTTCCCGATTTAGATGAGGAAATAAGAATTAAAGGTCGGAAAGGAAAAGTTTCAAGCGTTAAAAATATCGATGAGAAAATTGTTCATGCGCAAGTGATCTTAGAGGAAGTGAAGAAAAATAATTTCATTGTAGATAATTCAAAAAAGAAAAAGAGGAAATGAAAAAACGCCCATGTTGGAAATTTCTAACATGGGCGTTTTTTTACCACGAGAACCGTCCCCGTTCCTCACTTATTTCGATTGAAGCGCCATTTTACGAATGATTATTTCATGTTGAGGGTACTCTTTTAACAACTCTTCCTGATCAAACAACTCAAAGTCTTCAAACTCAAATCCTGGTGATACCATACAACCAACTAGAGAAAAGGTCCCCTGCTCCATTACCGATGAGCCAAAAATCGAATTTTTTGGAACCAATACTTGGGGTTCTTCCCCCTTTTCAATATTTAATCCTAATTTCAGTTCGTGATATAAACCACTTTCATCAATCACATGTACGGTTAATGAGCTACCTCCGTGGTAATACCA
>CAURFY010000366.1:0-3288 GCA_963524115.1 uncultured Bacillus sp. | reverse complement strand
ATGGTGGGTGAAAATCCTCGGTGCTGCTTACTTAGCGTGGTTATCAATAAAATATTTCATTGATAAAAACAAAGGAATGCATGTTGAGGACGAAGTGGAAGGTTTAAATCAAAATGGCTTAATGATGCGCCTCTTTGGTACCTTTTGGGGAACCGTTGCCGCAGTGGAGTTAATGGATATTGCATTTTCAGTTGATAGCGTATTAGCAGCATTTGGTGTTAGCCAAGCTGTGTGGGTGCTTCTCCTTGGCGGGATGATTGGGGTTTTAATGATGCGGGGAGTTGCAGGTGTATTTTTAAAACTCATCGATCTTGTTCCTGAGCTTGAGACTACTGCTTACATTCTCATCCTTATTATTTCTACTAAAATGTTTGCAGGTGTATTTGGATATGAATTACACCACATTTATTTCTTTATTATTCTTTTATTGACTTTTGGGGCTACTTTTGTCATCCATTTTCTGAAAAAGAAGAAAGAAGGCAATCAGCAGTAATATTTTTTTATTAATATTGAAATAAAAGGGAACTGACGAATGTCTGCTCCCTTTCTTTTATATAGAGACAGCTTTTATAAATGAACAAGGAGAGAAGCTCTTTATGCAGTTATTTTCTTATCTTTATTCCAATGATCATGATGCACTTTTTTATCAAAAACCGATGCCTTTTGATAAACGTTCTGATCGATTTATGCTTGCTTACGCGCTTGGCGCGACTTTGTATATGCCTGCGACGATGCCGAACATCTCCCAAAATATAATAGCTAAAAAACATATCGGACTTTCATCCATGGTGATCTGTTTAGAGGACTCGATAGGGGATACAGAGGTTCAAGTAGCAGAGGATCTCCTAGTGGAAGAATTGAATACCTTACAAACAGGGGTTGATGCAGCCTGTATTCACGAAACGGAGCTTCCGTTAATTTTTATTAGAATCCGAGACCGTGATCAATTATTACGACTCGTGGATCGCTTAAACAGTTCCATTAATCTCCTAACTGGATTTGTTATTCCAAAATTTGCTCCTGAGACAGGTAAGGCTATTCTCTCAGATATAAAATCAATTAGCTCACAAGAGAACCCTTTGTATGCTATGCCAATCCTTGAAACGAAACAAGTGATGAATAAAGAGACACGATTGTCTGAATTGCTCAGCATAAAAGAGGTTATCGGACAGTATCAAGAGCAAATTCTAAATGTTCGGATTGGTGCAACTGATTTTTGTGGACTTTATGGGATTCGTCGTAACCCGGACACAACGGTCTATGATATTGCTGTTATTCGGGATTGTCTAACGGATATCATAAATATATTTCTTAGAAGTGAAGACCCATATGTAGTGTCTGGGCCAGTTTGGGAATATTTTTCTGGAAAAGAAAGGATATTGAAACCTCAGCTTCGCCAAACACCTTTTCGGGAGAAATTTGGGAATGATGGGTTAAAATTTAGGACAGAGCTTATAGATCATTATATGGATGGATTTTTAAGGGAAATTGTAATGGATATTACAAACGGATTGACAGGGAAAACGATTATTCATCCGAGTCATATAATTCCGGTTCAAGCTTTAAATGTGGTTTCCTATGAAGAGTTTACGGATGCCAGAAATATTATCACAAAGGCAAATGGAGCAGTTGGTGTTTTAAAGAGTCAGTTTGCCAATAAAATGAATGAAGTTAAGCCCCATTATTATTGGGCTCAAAAAGTTCTACTGAAATCTAAAATATACGGGGTGCTTCATGAACAATATACCTACCTTGACTTGCTCAAACAAGAAGTATTTATTTAATGAATTACAGGTTGAAGTGGAGATTGAATCAAATCCGTACCAGTTGCCAATCTCACAACTTTTCTTAATGGCAGGTCGAATCAATAAGAAGCGGTCGTTCTTGTTTGTTAGTAAATTACTAGGGAAGCACATCCCAATTAACCCAAACAAGGGATTAGTAGTTGGAGCTATTCTCGCTGATCAATATGCAAAGGTTGTTATGGGAGAGGACATGGAGCTTGATGAAGGGTTGAGGTCAGC
The DNA here is from genome assembly GCA_963524115.1 of uncultured Bacillus sp. Lineage (GTDB taxonomy): Bacteria > Bacillota > Bacilli > Bacillales > Cytobacillaceae > Bacillus_BU. Next base: position 1,264 of record CAURFY010000366.1, on the reverse strand, counting down.
TTTGTCAGCTGAAGAACCACCAGCGACTCTGAGCCCTTTTATTTCTGATCAAGTCAACCCGGTAATCATTGGATTTGCGGAAACAGCAACAGGTCTAGGGCATGCCTTTTATGAAAGCTTCAAAAAAGCGGACTTTTTCCATACTACAAGGGAAAAAATTGTATCTTTTGCACCCGTGATTTCCTTTGAAGAGGAACACTCTCATGCCACCTCACACCGCTGTTATGTGGACGATTTATTATTACAAAATAATCGTGAAATTATTCTCGTAGATGATGAACTAACGACCGGTAAAACGGCGATCAATATCATTCGCTCTTTACATTTGAAATTCCCAAGGAAAACATATACAGTCGTTTCAATATTGGATTGGCGATCAATCGACCATCACAAAGCATTTGCCGCTCTGGAAGTAGAACTTGGAATAACAATCCATTGTGTTAGCTTATTAAAAGGAAGAATAAAGGTGTCAGGGGAATTACTGCTGGATAACACCAATGAAGCAACCTATAGTGAGTCCCAAACCGAACAAAGGTTGACGATGGTTCCAATTTATAAAAAAGTTCCGTCACCATTTTCAACCATACCTGTCGAAGTTGCTTCAGACATTCCATACCCATATTTATATGAAACAGGTAGATTTGGAATTCATTCTAAAGATAATCAAAAAATCTATAAATGGTTACAATCATTGGCGGTTTTTTTAAAAGAACAACGAACTGGGAAAAAGACTCTTTGCTTAGGCACTGGGGAGTTTATGTACCTTCCAATGAAGTTGGCATCCTTGATGGGAGATGGAGTTTTCTATCAATCGACAACGAGAAGTCCCATCTTTGCTGAATGTGACCCAGAGTATGGAGTCAATTGGAAGGTAGAGTTTGTTAACCCCGAAAATTTACAAATAACAAACTATGTTTATAATATCCCACCTCAAGCCTACGATGATTTGTTCTTATTTTTTGAAAGAGAAGTTCCAAATGAAAATCTTCAGCCGTTATTGGCTGAATTGAAAAAAACGGGAATAACCGATATCAAGATTATCTTTTTCAGTGGTAGAGAGGAGTTACCGGGAAGTGGAAAAATTAATTCGGAAGCCCGATAAAATCGGTACCTATCAAGAAGATGATGTCCTATTTTTATTAAAGGATTTAAGCGGGTTAAAGCTAGAAGGTTCTACATTTGAGAGGGAAAATGATATTCAATTAGGTCAGCATTATAGTGAAACCTTACCGGTTGAAACGTTGCCACCTAAGTCTTATATGGA
>CAURFY010000365.1:0-3307 GCA_963524115.1 uncultured Bacillus sp. | reverse complement strand
TTAACCATCTGAAACTAATTGGATGGTTTTCAGCAGGGTTTGCTCCCATGATCAAAGCGCAATCCGTATTCTTAAGGTCGATCCAATGATTTGTCATTGCTCCACGACCAACTGTAGGTGCCAGACCGGCAACCGTTGAGCTGTGTCATATTCGAGCCTGGTGTTCGATATAGGTTAGACCTAAACCGGCACGCATTAACTTACTCAATAGGTAGGTTTCTTCGTTATCAAGTGCTGCTCCACCTAGGGTTGCGATGGCTTCAGTTTTGTTAACATTGATTCCATTTTCTTGTGCCACGAATGTACGATCACGAGTTTCTTTTACTTTTTGCGCGATCTTAGTAAGGGCCCAATCCCATTCAACTTCTTGCCACTTATCGGCACCTGATGGGCGATACATTGGTTTTTTTACACGTTTTTCAGAAGTATAAATCTGACGAACGGTTGTACCTTTACTACATAGGGTTCCTTCGTTGATCGGATGATCCGGATCACCTTCGGTATAAACAACATCATCGCCTGCTTCATTTGCATAGACGAGAATTCCACAACCCACTCCACAGAATGGACAGATGGTTGGTGTTGGTTTTAAAGCTGCAATCTTGAAATCATTTGCTTTTGCTTTGGCTTTCATATCATCAAAGCCAAGCTCTACTACAGCCAATGTTGCTGCTGTAGCACCGGACAATTTTAGAAATTGTCTTCTTGTAAATTCCATCTTTCTAGCCCCCTCTACTTCTTGAACAAAATATTTATAAATCCTAATTAATAGGAAGAACCCCCAATTTTGCTTTCCTCTAGATCATTGATCACTCTTCCGAATGATGTATAGGGAATCGCCATCTTTCCTCTTAAATAACCAATAATCTCTATATTTAAATATTTAGCTAACTGAACAGCTTGTTTCGTTGCTGCTGTTCGTGAGCCAATAACAGCAAAACCAAATTTCGCAGCTTTAGAGAGCATTTCATATGATACTCTTCCTGTAGTTAATAAGATTAATTGCTGCGGATTTAACCGATTTCTTAGACTGTGGCCAATGATTTTGTCCACAGCATTGTGGCGCCCAATGTCCTCCCGAACAACGATGCTACCATCTTCATGGACGATACAGGCACCGTGCATCCCGCCTGCTTCAATATATAAAGGTGAATTTTGAGCGAATTGACTCCGCTTTTTTAATAGATAGCTTAATTGATAACTTTGTTTCGAGTTTACCTTGTCAAAACTCTTGACATCTGTCATAGAAAAAAAGGTTACCCCTCGTCCACAACCAGCTGTATAATGTTTCTTTTTAGTAAAAAACTTGTCGCTATCAAATGATTCATGAAGAGTCGCATTGATGGTACCCATCTCTTCATTGACCACTACATCTAAAACATCTTCTACCTTTTCAATTAATCCTTCAGAATATAAATAACCGTAAGTCCAATCGACTAGATCAAAACTCGTCAATTGAAAAACAGCAATTTCAAATCCATTCACAATTAATGAAATGGGGTATTCTTCTGGACACCCTTTTCTGTTCATCACTACACCCCTTTCTGGCTTTTGTAACCTTCCGGGATTTGAAGATTGTCTTCCCTTTTACATTTTAGAGACCCGAAATAAAATAGTTTACGAATATTATCATAGTAGGAAAGATTACCCTATTAACACTAAGGCAATAGAGAATAACGGCCTATATATAATTTACACCATAAACTCAAATTGACAGCGTTTACATTGTGACAAATTATTTTCAATCCGTTGTCTTTTTTGGGTCAATTTAGTGAATGAGCATAGTAAATTATCTAACTATGGATTTAAACAAATTAATGATAAATACTTGCATTATTATCTTAATCTGTCCTTCACTTAAACACAGTAACTTTTCTCACGTTCCAGACAAAATTTCGACATTTTTTTGTTTTATTTTTTATTGGTAATAGGGATTTAGGGAGGAAAGATTATTTTGTTCGTATTTTTCGCAAAAAGATGGTGTTTTTAGTAATATTAGAATACGTCATTGAACAATATTCATTTAATTAGCAGCTATTACTTGGAACGAAACTAGAAAGGAGTGGACTACCATGGAGCAAATGATTCCGGAAAAGGTTCAGGAAGCGATTGATCACTTCCAAAATCGGGATGTTTATCTTCACCTAGAAACAACTAATGGAGCCTATGCTTCACACCATAATGAAGCCGTTCTTTCGGCAGGCGCCTATATTCGAAATGCCTTAATCCAATATGAAAGAGGAAAAATTATTGGAACGGGTCCTTACCGAGTCGGATTAAAATTAGGGATTGGCTGGGTCTATGCTGAAGGGCTTACTCATTTTGAAATAGATGACAATGGAAGGCTACTGTTAGCTGGACACGATCATCAAGGAAAACTAGCCGTTGCATTAGAGCTAAGCACGACACCATTCTTATAAAATAACGAAAGGAGTTTACCAGATGGAAAAAGAGCGGCAATTATTAGTGGTATTCCCCCACCCTGACGATGAAGCGTTTGGAGTCTCCGGAACGATTGCAACCCATGTTCAAAATGGGACTCCCGTGACATACGCTTGTTTAACCTTAGGAGAGATGGGACGCAACATGGGCAATCCTCCGTTTGCAACCCGTGAATCACTGCCTAAAATCAGAACGGCAGAACTTCAAAACGCAGCAAAGGTACTTGGAATCAACGATTTGAGAATGATGGGATTACGAGATAAAACAATTGAATTTGAAGATGAAGAAATGCTGATTAGTATGGTGTCGTCATTGATATCAGAAGTAAAACCTTCCTTGATCATTTCATTTTACCCTGGATACTCGGTTCATCCAGACCACGATGCTACCGGGGAGGCCGTTGTTCGTGCAGTAGCAAAGATTCCGGCTAATGAACGGCCAACTCTTCATTGTGTAGCTTTTTCTAAAAACTGTGAACAAGAAATAGGGGAACCTGATATCATTAACGATGTCAGTACGGTTGCGGAAATCAAGCTGAATGCCATCAAAGCCCATCTTTAACAAGCTCAATTAATGGCAGCGGATATGGCTGATAAACTAAGCGAAAATGATCCAGAAATGATCGCAAGAATGCTCAATGAACGATTTTGGAACTATAAGTTCTCATAAAAATTGCGAGACTTTTGGGAGCCATTCTCCTATGAAAAAAGAGCCTGTCATTAGTTGACAGGCTCTTTTTTCACCTAAAAACTGTCTCACCTGTCCCGCTGCTCCCGCAGGAGTCTTCTCTCCCTCCGCTCAACCAATTGATTCCCGTTTTTCCGCGACTCCTGAATTTTGGGCACAATTACGACTCTTTCGTTCC
>CAURFY010000364.1:0-3323 GCA_963524115.1 uncultured Bacillus sp. | reverse complement strand
TACTTTCAAATAGAATCGACAAATCCAATTCGACGGAAACGTACGTTCTTACTCGGACTTATCGTTCCACTAAACCGATTGTCGAGTTAACAAGCTCGATCATTAAGGACGGAGATAAAATAGAACCGTTTAATCGCGAGGGGAGTAAGCCTACTGTTGTTGTGGTCCCAAACAAGGAAGAACTTAACAAAAATGTCCTTGAACAAATCAAGACATATAGAGAAGCGGGGCACAACACCATTGCTGTAATTTGTAAAACAGCGCTTGAAAGCAGAGAGGCTTACGAAATAATTAAAATGAATGAGCCAGTTCGATTAATTGAAAAAGGGACGATCACTTTTGAAACTGGCGTAGTCGTGATTCCGGCTTATCTAGCCAAAGGGATTGAGTTTGATGCTGTTATTATTTTTGATAGTTCCCAGTATACCCAGGAGAGTGAACGTAAACTTTTTTATACCGCATGCACGAGAGCAATGCATGAGCTTCACTTAGCATCAGTTGAACAAGTTAGCCCATTAATGTCTAAAGTACCGTCACAAAAATATAACCTTGTCTGCATTTAAATAGAAAAGAAAAAAGACTGCTCGATAAACATCGGCAGTCTTTATTTTTTGGCAACGGCAATAATCGCTGGTGAAGAAATATTGTATTCGTTCTCCTTAAAATCACCGTACAAAGAAATTTCGGAAAACCCAGCCTCCTGTAAAACCGTGACAAGCTGAAATGACTGAAGAGGATAAAGTTCAACTGCTTGATCAAATTGTTGTGTTTTCCCATCCTTTTCAATGGTCAATGTTCCATGAAACCGGATCTTTTCTTCAAGAAATTCATATGTTCGACGAAAACTAATACCTTCAGGCCTTGTAATCAGTGGTAATTCTTGAATTTGTAGATTTAATATCCGATCATAATTTACCGTTTGCACAATAAAGGTTCCATCGTTTTCTAATAGTTTGTAGATATCCTTAATCATGTTTCTAATCTCATCAATAGAGTTTAGATGAACGATTGAATTTCCGATACACACGATGACATCATAGGAAGAAGTAGCAAGGAGCTGAATTTTTTCCATTTCTAACCTGACAGATTTAAGTGAAACATTTTCGTTTAAAGCTTTTTCCACCATCGTATTGACCATTTCTGCTTCACTATCAATCGCTGTTACTTCATGGCCATTACCTGCAAGTAAAATTGCCTGATTTCCAGTCCCAGCTGCAATATCGAGAATTCTTGCTTCTGACTTAGAATATTTTTCGATCAAGTTAATTTGGGCAGAATTTGCTGGAAAGAGAATATCGTAATATAGATTTAAGTTTTGATAGAAGCCCATTTTGAACCCCTCCCTAATACACTGTTCGCTAAAAGTGTAATTTTTATATGCATTAATTAAACTAATTATATTTAAAGCCCTTACATTAAGCAGTGAGGAAAATCGTTCAACCAAACTATCCATGTTTATTGTATGTTCTAATAAATTTTTTATCAATGAAGCATATTATTATTGTAATGATAGTGGAAAAGTAAACAAATGTTCACAGCTTATCGTTTAAACTTAATGATAAAATAACAGTAATTCTGAATAAAGAAGGGGAGAAAACAATGGAAGAAGAATTATTAAAGGCATTAATTGAAAGTGTTAATGATTTAAAAAAGAATGTTGAAAATATAAATGAATCTATTCAAAACTTGGAACAACGTGTTGACCGTTTCGGAAAAATGGATAGTATTGAGCACCGAGTTGAGGTCAATCAAATAGACCTGAGTGACATTAAAGATATTGTTGAAAAGATGGAAACCTTTCAACGGGATGAAGTCCTTCCAATGGCAAAGGCTATAAAGGATATTCATTATGCAGAAGAATTAACACATATTCATAAGCGATTAGACGCTCATCTTTCAAAAATTGCAAAAAATGAAGAAGCAATTCTTATGATAACCGAAACGGAAAGATAACAAAAAAAATCACACGAATTACCGTGTGATTTTTTTCTGTTGTTTAGTTATCCAGTTTTACTTGAGTACGGGTTTTGAACGACAACTGTTTTTTCAGATTTACAGCAATATCCTCTAAAAGAAGTTCCATTCCAACCAGTGTAAGCGAGAAGAAGTTTGCGTAGTGTTTTTTAACTTCCCATTTCAGCTCGTTTTCACCACAAATACTGTATTCATTTACTTCTTGAATTTCTTTTTGTATTTTGGCAAGTGCAAGTGTTTTTTCTGCTTCAGGTAAAGTGATAATCTGATCAATTTGCTCAATATAGTGCATGGAGCTTAGTATTTTTCCCTTAACATCTTCATATGTTGATACGTCAATGAGTTTGTACTTTAGCTTAAACTCATTTAGAAGCTGAGCTGATTCATAAGTAGAGTTAACAATGTCGTCTCTAGTCATTTTAGTTGTTTCATAACTTAACATATATTTCCAAGAAGGGGCTTTAATAGCCTCACGATGATCTTCAAGTGTGTTACAGAATTTTTTATAACCATACAGTTCAGGATTTTCAAATGCCGGGCTAGCAGGATCTAAGAACGGTGCTAACGGGGCAATAAAATAGGATAAGCGTCGATCTTGATTACATGCTTGGTGAATCTCCTCGCAGAAGTCCACGTTTTTCAAGGCACTTGCATAATCTTGATCAGGAATTCCCACCATGAAAAATAGGTCGATTTTAGCACAACCATGCTTAAGGGCGTAATTTAGAGTATCAATAACTTTTTGATTTGTGCAGCGGAATTTACCGTTAAATCGTCTAATTCCCTCATCATGTGTCTCCAGCGTAAGTTCCATGCTATATTTTGGAACGGCCTCTTCAATTTTTTTGAAAAATTCTTCATCAGCATACTGGAATAATTCGAACACAAGCTCATTTTTTAACTTTATTTTCTTTAGTCTTCCTAAGAAGTCATCGACAAATTCCTTTCCACCTTGACGAATATCATGGAGGATAAAAATTGGTGCACGACTGAATCTTTGAATAAACAGGATATCCTCAACTAATTTTTCTGGTGATCTTAATGCTAGACCGGGACGATTACAGTTTTGCTCATATGACATTTTTGAACCACCACAAATGAGGCACCCTTGGGTACATCCTCGTGCCGTTAAAATAGCTGTATTAGGGTATTGTAACCAGCCGTTATACGGAAGGGGATCTTTATAATTAAAGTACTTGAAAACAGACTTAATTGAATAACGGTAACCTGGAACATCAAATTCGTCCAAGCTATCTGGAACGTATGATAATGGATTACTAATCACTTCATCGTTTTTCTTCCATGTTAAATTGGGAATATCTGAAAAACTCTTTTTCCCATACTTAATC
>CAURFY010000363.1:0-3325 GCA_963524115.1 uncultured Bacillus sp. | reverse complement strand
ATTCAACAGGACGGTTCTTATAGGGGACAATCTGAAGTATCACGCGCGAAAAAGGTGTTAGACACTATCCATTTTAATGGAGGGTGTCTGACACCTTTTTTAATTTTTAATGTATAGTAAGGGTAGGTCATTATAATGAAGCAAGAACAGTGTTGCTGTGTGTTATATGAATGGGGGACATACAATGAGAAGGATTATTTTATCTACAGAAAGTGGAGCGGATTTACCAAGAGATTTAGCTGACAAACATGCAGTTCAAGTGGTCCCGATGCACATCATTATGGAAGGTCAGGATTATTTAGATGGTTCTTTACCAGTAACGGATATTTATGACTATTATGACCGTACAAAAAAAATACCCTCTACAACGTCCACAAATGCTCATGAGTATCATGAGTTCTTTACGAAAATAAAAGTTGATTTTCCCGATTGCATTATTATCCATATTGGTTATACGTCTAAGGCATCTTCGTCTTTTCAAAATGCGGTAATCGCGGCGGAAGATGTTGAAGACCTTTTTCTAATTGATGCTTTGAACGTTACAGGTGGATTAACAGCCATTGTGATGTATGCTGCAACTTTGTTAGAGGAAGAACCGACGATTGAACCTGTTCGCTTAGTAGAAAAAATAGTGTCAACGGTTCCTAAATCCAGGTTAGCATTCATTCCAGGCAGCTTAGAATTTTTAAGAGCGGGTGGACGCGTAAGTAATATTGCTTATCTTGGAGGGGCGTTGTTAAAAATAAAACCATGTATAGAATTAATTGATGGAAAGCTTGTTTCAACTAAAAAATACCGTGGGAAAATGAGCGGAGTTTCTGAAAAACTGATGCGAGATTATTTAAATGATTACAACATTGATAGAGAACATCTTTATTTTCTTTACTCAATCGGACTCGATGAAAAGATTAAACAGCAGATGGATGAAATCGCCAAAGAAACTGGATTCAAAAATGTAAAATGGATTCAGGCTGGTGCTATGATTTCAACTCACTCTGGACCTGGAGGGTTCGGGATTGCCGGATTAGAATGTTAGGAACGACAGTAAAAATGTTCATGGCCTACGGGTCAGTATCTCGGGCGCTACTTAATGAAGTAGTGCCTTTTGCTATTTATTAGGATCCTTACAATATTGTATTCTCTAATGCAAGAACCGCAAGAAACGCCCCCCATTTTGGAAAAGGTGAATATAAAAACCAATACTGCAAAAAATAGGGTGAAATATAGAATTAGGGAGAGTTTATTATTAACACATCTAATCCAATTTCAATTTTTCAAATCATCCTGTTAATTATTACGGCAGTTGGCTTAAAAAATCATGTTTTTGCCATTCCTCCCTTAATCCAAACAGCCGAAAAAGACTCGTGGATGAGTGTCATATTGGCACTCCTGATTACCCTAATATGGGTTTGTCTGATTCTCGTCATTTCTAAAAAGACAAATAAGGAGAATGTATTTCAATGGTTAAAAAGTCGTGGGAATAAATGGGTTGTATTTAGTTTGGTGTGGATGCTCATTATTAGCTTAACCTTAATGAGCGCTGCAACCTTAAGGGAAACAATAACCTGGGTGAATATTTCCTTGCTTCCTCAGACACCTAGATTTGTGACTGCTATTTCGCTTGGAATCGTTTGTTTCAGCATGGCAAATACAAATCTTAGATCGATCTGCATCATTAATCAATTTCTCCTTTTCTTTATTGTTTTACTTGGATTTTTTGTAGCCACCGTAAATATTCAATATAAGGATTACTCATTATTAACCCCCATTTTTGAACATGGCTACGGGCCCATTTTGAAGGGGGTCATCTTTCCCTTTTCAGGTTTTGCAGAATTGTTTTTAGTTCTGATTATTCAAGAAAAGATTAAAGAAACTTTTCGATACCGTCATTTTGCGATAACTGCCATATTGTTAACTGCATTAACGATTGGTCCACTAATAGGAGCAATCATTGAGTTCAGTCAGGGAGAAGCTGAAAAACTTAGGTTCCCGGCTTATGAAGAGTGGGAGCTTGTATCAATTGGTCATTTTGTTGAACATATTTTCTTTTTCGTTATTTATCAATGGCTCTCAGGTGCTTTTCTTCGTTTATCCTTTTTATTATTTATTATTAGGGAATTGCTCTCGTTTAACAAAAAGTACGCAAAATTTTTATTTTATCTAATGTTTGCTTTCATCGAGGTTCTTACTCTCTACCCAATGAGTGATTTTCATTATTCTAAAATCCTATTTTATGTGCTGATTCCTTTTACCGCTCTGTTTTATCTTATCTTTTCACTTTTATTTTATTTGGTCATCACGATTGCATCTCGAAAAGACAGGAGGGTAAATAATGAAGCTTAGAAAAAGGCTCTGGAAGAAATCTGAACCAATTTTGGATCATTCGGAACCGGGAAATACAACGGACAAACATTCAAATTCTTTTGATGGACAGACTTTGCGGGATGTATTCGCTAAATGTCCGGATATTAAATTTTCCCTATTAAATTTTAATCATAATCAAGTGGAATTTATTTACTGTTCAGGATTAATCAATACCGATATGCTTTACAGTACTATTCCTATATTAATTGAAAAATTCTTCGAACATTTTACCGGGAACCCTTCAAAGGAATCACTTTTTAAGGGACTAAATTTTCCCACTTTAGCAACTATTTATGATGAAGAAACAGCCATATTAGATATATTTTCTGGAAAATTATTAATTGATTTCGGCATACCAGGTACGATTTTTACGGTAGATATATCTGAACGTCCACAAAGAAAACCGGAAGATACAAAAGCGGAATCGACCATACTTGGACCACGGGACGACTTTATTGAAGACATTAACGTGAATGTTTCCTTAATACGAAAACGCTTAAGGACCACATCATTGGTTTTTGATGAGTTTAACATTGGTAAAAGGTCACAGACAAGACTTTTACTCCTTTATATGGATGATATTGTGAATCAAGATACCCATCAACAGATCAAAGATAAACTTTCATCTATTTCAGTTGATAGTCTTTCGAGTGGAACCCAATTGGAAGAGTTTTTAAATAATAATCCTTACGCACTTTTCCCAAGGCATAAATATACAGGTAAACCAGATTTTGCGGTACAGGATCTTTTAAGTGGGAGATTTGTAATTTTAATTGATGGATCTTCAATAGCATATATAACGCCGATTAATTTTCACCTTCTATTTAAGACCAGTGAAGACAGGGAAATTAGTTATCTTTATAGTTCTTTCGGGAGAATATTGAGGATTTCAGGTTTACTAGTTTCCACATTGTTTCCGGGTGCTTGGATTGCCTTGACTACCTTTCATCAGGATCAATTA
>CAURFY010000362.1:0-3334 GCA_963524115.1 uncultured Bacillus sp. | reverse complement strand
ATGCCCTACAGCGTGATGCGACGATTGGAGAGAGGCTATATTTGGTTGTGGTCGATGGTAAAGCAAATGAACTACTTAAACAAAATTATGGTACAAGAGGGGATGCCACTTATATTTCTAATTTATTAAAACAAAATATAGAATTACGTGATTTGCCAACGACAAATTTACACATGTTTATCCATGATTTTTTTCAACGTGGCAAAGACCCCTTTTTGCCACGAATCAAAAAAATTAGTTCGGATAAAATAGAAGTAAATGGCGTAAGTTTATTTAAAAAGGATAAAGTAGTAGATGTTATTACGACAGACAAGATGTTCTTTTTCAAGCTTCTTGCCGATAAATATAGTCAAGGGACCTATAAAACAATAGTAAATGGAAATGAAGCTGCTGTTCGCAGTATTAAATCCAAACGTAGATTTGAGTTATCAAAAAAAGCACCTTTTGAGGTTACAATTCACATCAAAATAAAAGGAGCGATTCGGGAGTATTCGGGGAATAAGCTCTCACATAAAGAAACTATTATGATTGAAAGAAAATTAGAAGACGTGGTTAACCAGGGGTGTCTTAATTTGATCAATCATTTTAAGGATATGGGAATTGACCCCGTTGGACTGGGTCATTTTGCTAAAACAAGAACGAGAAATTTTAATGCTGATAAATGGGATGCTGAGTACGGAAACCTCGTAGTTAAAGTTAAGACCAACGCAGACATCATAGAAGCAGGAGTAATTGAATAAAAAAAAGCGGAAGCTAGTCAATTGCTTCCGCTTTTTTATTTATTCTGAGGTTGAAAACATATATTTTTTATAATGGTATCGGATTGAAAAGATCAAGCCTATTGCAAACATATTTCCCATCAAGGAACTGCCTCCACTGCTAATAAATGGAAGAGGTATTCCAGTGATTGGCAGGACTCCGATTGTCATCCCTATGTTTTGGAAGACGTGAAAAGTTATCATACTGATAACTCCTACACAAATATAAGTGTAAAAATTGTTTTTCGTTTCCATTCCAACTTTTGTTATATGGTAAATCAACATAAAAAATAAACTGATAAGCACGCTTGATCCAACAAAACCAAATTGCTCTGCGAAGACACTAAAGATAAAGTCAGTTTGGCCTTCTGGCAAATACACTTCCCCGTTTCCAAAGCCCTTTCCTACAGTTTCCCCTGAACCGATTGCCAGTAATGATTGGGTTAACTGATATCCGCTCTTTTCTTGAAAATTATATGGATCAAGCCACGAATAAATCCGATTAAATTGGTATTGTTCTACCCCCAAAGTTTTTTCAAGTATTTCGGGATTAGAGATTACCAGGTAAAAAATTCCAGCAACTACAATGGTCCCAGTTCCGAAAATAGGTAATAAAAGCTTCCAGGAAATCCCAGATATAAAAATCATTCCTAACATAATCGCAATGAAAACAAGAGCCGTCCCAAGATCCTCTTTAATAACAAGGATTAAAGGTCCCATTGTCACAAGTCCAATTTTTGCAAGCAACCATAAATCGGTTTGCATTGTTTTGACCTGATTTTTTTGATGGTGTTCATTGATCAACCTAGCTAATGCTAAAATGAGAAAAACTTTAAGAAATTCCGATGGTTGAAGAGTTAAATTACCTGGCAATCTGAACCAGTTTTTTGATCCATTTATTTCAGGAGCAATACTGGATGGCGCAAGAATTAAAAAGACTTGTATGGCCAACCCTATTCCGTAAACATACCAAGATATTTTTTTTAATTGGTCCGAATCTAACGAAATAACAACGGCGATTATTCCCGAACCCACTACATACCAAAAGATTTGCTTAACTAAATAATTCCCTGTATATTGACCCTGGGCACTGTATATTGCCAAACAGCTAGCTAAAAACAATAAAAATAATATTAATACTAGGCCATAATCAAGCCTAGAGGTCGTTTTTTGGTTGGAAGACATATCTATTCATTCCCCTAATCTAATAAAACAATTTCTAAATACATTCTTTCATTATATTTTTATTGGAGGAAAATCACAACTTGAAAAAATAACGATTTTTTTCCATCCTTCTTTTCTATACTTTGACTTAAAAACTTAGACGATATCTGATTTAGCTTTGTTACACTATTTTTCCTCATTTCCAGTTATTTTGTGAATAAATTGTAACGATACTAAATGAAACTAAACCAAACTAAACTATGTCAAACAAAAAACATAGAAACGGTAATAAACTTCTTTTATAATTAAAAGTAATTGGCAGGAGGGGACCAAATTGCAAGATCCGACATTTACACCAGATGAAATTGCTGGGATTTTCAAAATCTCCAAGCATACCGTTTATGAGTTGATAAAAAGAGGTGAACTGAACGCTTTCAAAGTTGGCAATAAGATGAGGATTGAACAATCAGAAGTTGACCGCTTCAAAGAAAGCATGAAAGCAACACCAAGAGTTGAAAAAAACAATAAGATCCCCAATAACACATCACATCAGTATCCTATTAAAATAACGGGAAGTCATGACTTTGTCATTGAACATTTACTTAAATTTGCTCGAAAAAGAATTTCCTCTCTTTCATTGCAACCTGCTTTCATTGGTAGTCTTGAGGGTTTGATGACGTTATACCACGGTGATTCAGACGTGGCAGCGATTCATTTATTAGACCCAACATCACAAACATATAATATCCCGTTTATTAATCAGCTTTTTGTCCATGAGCCAATTACGGTTTTGAGGCTAGCGGCAAGAGAGCAAGGATTTATTTTAAAAAAAGGCAATCCTAAAAAAATTTATAGATTCAAGGATCTAGTTCGTAAGGATGTAACCTTTGTTAATCGGCAAAAGGGTTCTGGGACCAGGTTTATATTTGATTCTTACTTGGCTAGGCAAAATATTGATCCTAACACCATTTCAGGCTATGACACCGAAGAATGGAACCACCTTTCCACAGCATCCTCGGTTAGCCGAGGAATTGGCGATGTGGCATTTGGGATTCGTTCGGCTGCCATCCAACTTGATTTAGATTTCCTCCCTGTTACAAATGAACAATTTGATCTTGTCTTTCGTTGGACCGATCAAAACAAAGAAGCATTAGACACCATAATTAAGCTAATTCAGTCTCCATCCTTTTTAGAGAGTTGTGGAAATATGGAGGGTTATGACTTCAGTGAGTTAGGACAACTAATTTTCGATAGACATTAATAGAGGGATTCTTTAGCAAGAAGACTTAGAGGATTATTTTTTCAAGTGAAGGGTGTCGGAATGTATGGACCTATTATTTGAGGGATTAAAAAAGGCAATTGAAATGGTATTAACAGGTGATAGTGAGATATTCGCTATCACCCTGTTAACC
>CAURFY010000361.1:0-3342 GCA_963524115.1 uncultured Bacillus sp. | reverse complement strand
GGGGAAATCTTTTTGCAGTGTTGGATGAAATGAGCCAGACGCTTGAAGAACGTAAAATCTTACAACAAGAAATAAAAACGATGACGGCTGAACAAAGGTATGTTTCCTATCTTGTTCCAGTTATCCCGATTTTCCTAGTACTAATGATGAACAATGTCATTGATGGCTTTTTAGACCCGCTTTTTTCGAAAATCGGCATTATTCTCCTACTATTCTTCCTTGGGGGAACCGTTTTAACGTTTATTCTTGTTAGAAAAGTAACCAATATTAGGGTGTGAAAAAATGGATGGATTAACATTAATGATCATTTCTCTTGGTCTTGTATTTTTAGCACTTTCATTGAGAAGCAATTATAACTTTTTGGTTGCGAAGGAAGAACTTAAGGAAGAGATTAAGGAAAAAACGTTCATATATAATGCTTTTGAAAGAAAAATAACACGAAGAGAAAAAATAATTTCAAAAATGCTTCAATATGCGGATGATTTTTCTGGAGTAGGACAAAGAATTAATTTTTTCTCAGAAAACGTGGAAGTGAAAAAGCAGCTGATGCAGGCGGGTTATCCATACCAATTAACAGTTGAGCGTTTTCAAGGGTTAAAAATATTTCTCCTTATCGTTGGACTACTTATTGGAGGATTGTCATTAGTATTAAGGTTCCCTTTTGCTGAAATAGCAGTTCTTGTCTACCCAATAGGTGGATTTATGGGGACGATCCTTTGGCTTAAGAAAAAGGCAAAGGACCGTCAAGAAGAATTATCGTTTCAACTCCCCGATTTCCTGGATACGATGAGTGTTACTCTCCAGGCAGGAGTGGGCTTAGATCAGGCTTTAAGAGATGTTGTTCCTTACTTTGACGGGCCAATTAGGGATGAGTTTGGTCGTTTTATTCAAGAGACAGATGTAGGTGTTCCGAGATCTGATGCTTATGGGTCACTTCTAAATAGAAATGATAGTAGTGAATTTCAAATGCTAATCAAATCACTTATCCAAGGAGAAAGACTTGGAGTACCGATTTCCAAGACGTTTAAACACCAAGCCGAAGAAATGCGGAAAATCAAGAAGGAAAAGATTAAGGAGCTGGCTGCAAAGGCGTCGCCTAAGGTAACCTTAATTACCACGTTCCTTGTCATGCCCTGCGCTCTCGTTTTAATAGGCGGGCTAATGGCTATTAATATGTTCAATGATAATAGTAATCTATTTGATTTATTTAGATAAAGGTTTTGTTAAAGCTCAATGTTGATTTTCCCCAACCAGTTGTTTGGAGCGGAAATCAATAGCAATTTTAACACTGCCTATATAAAAAACATACTAGGGAGAGATTTGTTATGAAAAAAATGATTATTAAGGCTTATACGAAGGTAATGTATCCTTTGAAAAATGAAAGAGGGGCACAATCTTTGGAATGGCTTGGATTAGCAGCATTATTGATTTTGGTACTTGGAATAGTGTCTCAAGCAGTAAGTTCACAAGGAGCAGGAATTACAGGCATTATTACAAATATTATCAGTAAAATTACTGCCATGGTTGGGTAACGATGAAAAGGTTTAAAAACATCATAGTTTTGCTAGCTACATTAGTTCTACTAACTTCTGGTTGCAACCAAGCGAACCAAACAAGTGAAAAAAAGGAAAGTAAAGAATTTGCTGATAATGCAAAATTGAAACAAGTTTCAGGGGAGAGTAAAGACACAAACACAACTGGAAAAGTCACTGTTGTATCATTACCAAAGACATATGAAGAATTATCCACTAGACCAGTAGGGGAGCAACATGATTTTACTTTCACCTTAAATGAAAAGAATATTAAAGAAATGTTAAATACCTTCGGGGATCTACCTGATATTTCTAAAAGTCCAACAAATAAAGAGCTAGATTATTTTTATCAAAAGCTTTTGGCTAAAGTTCAGCGGGAGTATAAAGGACCTGAGGAAGCTATAAGACAGCTGCGTTTTCAATCTATTGGTGATCCACAAATGGAAGATGCAAGATATCAATTTAAAGAGAATCTTAATGTTGAAATAATCTTAGATGCATCTGGAAGCATGGCGCAGTCAGTTGCAGGAAGAGTAAAAATGGATAGCGCAAAGGCGTCAATTCTGAACTTTGTGACACAGTTACCTAAAAATGCCAATGTTGGAATTAGGGTATATGGGCATAAAGGGAGCAATGCAGATTCAGATAAACAGATTTCCTGTAACAGCTCTGAAATGATGTACTCCATTTCATCATATGATGAAATGGAGTTTAAGTCTGCTTTAAATAATATTAATCCTACGGGCTGGACACCAATCGAACTCGCGTTAAACGAAGCAAAAAGGGATTTGTCTCAGTTTGATGCCGAGCACAATACTAATATTATTTATCTTGTAAGTGATGGGGTCTCCACATGTGACGACAACCCCGTTGCAGCGGCAAAAGAGTTATATAATTCTAATATATCGCCAATTGTGAATGTAATCGGATTTGATGTTGATAGCAAAGGGCAAAACCAGTTAAGAGAAATTGCTAACGCAACAGATGGCTTGTACGCTAATGTTGCAGATGAAAATCAGTTAGGTAAAGAACTGTCTAAAATAAACAATTTAGCAGAGACCTGGGCAAAGTGGAAAGTGCAGGGGGTTCAAAGTATCGAACTTAAAAAAGTTAGTAATTCTATCGATATTTTCGTTTACATTACGCAGGAAGAAAGTAAACGTACTCAAGAAAGTTCAATTATTAATTTGATCCTTTCTCAATTCTGGCAAAATGATTTAATGAGTGTAGACTCCCGTGTGTATCTTGAAAAGAAAAACAGCAGTTACCACGATTGGATAAAAGGAGAAATAGAAAAGTTTAATACAGACCTAAAAGCATTAAATGAAAAAAGTTATGGAGATGCGCTAAAGGTACTTGAAGATAAATATCAGCAAAATGCTCAGTAAGTGAGGTGAGCCAACTTTGGGAGAAAAAACGTTTAATAGAATATTTGCGCTGATGATGTTAACAACTTTACTATTTTTGAACATCTATCCAGTAATCGGCTATGCAGGCGAGTTTATCAAACCGGGAAAAGCCATCAGTCCAGGAAAAACCTATACTCCCGGAAAGGCTATTACTGGTGGTCAGTTCCTTGTTCCTGGAAAGGTATATGTACCAGGAAAATCAGGCTCATCCGGCCAGGTTATTTTTCCTGGTTCTCCTTATTTAAACGGTAGCTTCATCATTCCAAATGCTCCTATCATACCAGGCACCTTTTCTTGGCAGCTTAAAGGATTGAAAACTGGCTCTGCGATGCAAGGTGGGACTGCAATAAAGAGCGGTGCAGGACCAAATGGAGGACAAGGCCTAAATGGCGGTGCAGGAC
>CAURFY010000360.1:0-3343 GCA_963524115.1 uncultured Bacillus sp. | reverse complement strand
CCCGCAGGCGCTTTAGCGCCGAGGAGGCTCACCGCCCGCCCCGCGGAAAGCGAAGTGCCTGGAACGGAAATCAACAGACCAATTGAACAGCCAATTTATTAGTAATCAATAATTATATTATAATGAATTAATGCGGTGAATCACTAAAGTTTTTAGGTAAAATAATAGGCTGTCGAGAGTTTCTCGACAGCCTGACAGATTTTTTGTGCATTTTATTTCTAGGAATTTGGTAAAAAGAGTCATCCCTCCATCTTCTTCCTAATCTTACTGACGATTAACAATAATAATGGAATAATCAGCCCATAGGCTAACGAAAATGGGGTCCAAACTGATCCGATTACGGTTAGGAAATAGGCTGAGTTTGGATAGGCGACAAGCGAAAGAACAACCATGATCATTCCTAACGGAAAGGTAAGCGGACGGAAATCTTTTAACTTAAAAGTTTGAGCCAGACATAAGGCGGATGCATAAAAGCATATAGTTAGTTTGAAAAAAATGGTAATAAACCAAATCCCGGCAAGCACCGCTTCGATTCGTTGCAAAAAATGCCCCACATTTATTTTTGTTGCCAAAACATAACTGGGGTATATTTCATTTGCTGTTGGCTGAGCACCAATTACAAAAATGGTTAGCAAGGAGACAATAATCAGGAAGATGCCACCAATCAAATACCCGATTATAAAGCCCCTTTTAGTATTTTTAGTCATGTTAATCCTAGGATATATCATTAAAAATACCACTAGTTCCAGGCAAGGGGTGCCGATAAACGGAAGAGATCCCCTGATGATTGGTTTTATTCCGGACTCAAATATTGGTTGTATATTCTGTATCTTTATTTGGGGGGAAATAAAAATAACCATTATTAAAAATAACAAAAATACCCATGGGGTCAAAAATTCTGAAGTCCGAGAAACGGTTTCCAATCCGAGCCGCACTGCCATAAAAACAACTAATAGGAAAACAATTTCGATGGCTTGGATGGGTGTTTCATCCAAAATATATGTAACTAAAAAATCACCAATATTTCGCAATACAAGTGCAGAAACGAGAAAAAAATAGGAGAAAAAGAGGAGAGAAACAATCTTGCCAATCCATTTACCTAAGATCTTTTCACTATATTCTGCCAAGGTCATATCGGGAAAGGAACTACCTAATGCGTTATACAAGATCACCAATAATAATCCAATTCCTACTCCAAGTATTGCAGCAATCCACGAATCTTGTTTTGCATGGGTTGCAAAAGCTGAAGGCATAAGCAAAATGGAGCTTCCAATTAAAAAGTTTGTTACCAAAACTGTAAATTGAAGGTTTGAAATTTTAACCTCTACAGTCATTTTCAATCCCCTTAGAAAAGTATTTCATTGTGTTATTATTTACATCAGAGCTAATAATAACCGTACTTTAAAAACTCGATTTGCCTATAAATGAGGATGAAATATTAGTTTTAGAGAATAATGAAAAGATATGATGTTGGAAAAATTTCTCTGGATAGATATTGATTTTAAAAAAAGCAAAGGAGTAACCATTGTGTTAGCCTCTTTAGCCATCCTTGTCGTCGCAATATTAATCGCATTAGCCGAAGTGCCGACGCTGTTAAAGAAAAAAATGATAAAAGAGTGCATTTTATTTAGTCTTTTACTTATTATTGGAACTTCATTAAGTCTGGCTAAAGCGCAAGGGGTTCAACTACCCAATCCTGTAGATTGGATAGTAGCCGTGATGCAGCCAGTTGCTGACTGGATTGATAATATTTTAAAATGAAACTGTGTTAAACTTGCCTACTCCAAACGCTCCAATCAAAAGGGTGGCGAAAAAAACCCTTTGAGAAACAAGGAAAGTCCGGGGGGAGGGTTTTCCGGATAACATTGTTTACCCAAAGGGATGAAATGGTAAATATGAAAACTTATATTGTGCCTAAGTGGTTTTTGGAGAATAGGCATCAGCATTTCTGAAAAAGGTTCTGCGAATGAATGGGACAACCCAGTAATCCAAACCAATTCTTCCGGCATTGTAGCCAGCAACCAAAATAATCATCCCTAACAAAATATCTGTAGGGTTGTGAGATACGGTTCCCGCTAAAAAATACGAGAAATTCATGACTAGTCCAAAGAACATGGCGGCTGTTGTTAAGCAACCAAGGATTAAACCTAGACCAACTAAGAACTCACCCCATGGTACAATTGTATTAAAAATACCGACATTGGGGAGTGCAAAATGCTTTAGGAATGAAACATACCATCCATAAACCATTGTTCCATCAGGACCTTTTACTGGGTTGGCAATTGATCCTTTCAAATATCCTGCAGCATCGAATCCACCTGTAATTTTATGGTAGCCTGCAGTTATCCATTCATAACCAAGATATAAGCGGATTAAGGTCAAAATTACTGCCGCTATTTTATTTTCTCTTAAAAAATGTACGAACATTGAAAATCGCTTCCTTTCAAAATGATTGAACTCAATGTAACAAGACGCAGTGTAAACAGTGTTTACTCGTTAGTTTTTCACAATCTGTTTTAAATATGAATTGTAATTTTTGGGAACCCCCTTACCCCTCCTAATGTATGGAAAAATCCTTCGAAAGGGACCTTGTGATACAAATCAGAAACGTATTTTATTTTCCCCTCATTTAATTAGTTAATCCTCAAAAAGTAAAACGTTAATATTTAAACCATTCATGAACTCTAAAAGCTCAATGAAAGCCACATTAATTTTTAATTAAAATGCAAAAAATCCACAAAAATAATGATACATTTGGTGTTGTAACACATGTTATTAATGATAAAAAATCGAATGTGTTTTTAGAAAATTGCGGAGGCATTCATATATGTCGCATTTAATTTCATTATTTGAACACCATAGTTACCTTATTTTATTCTCAGTTATTTTTCTGGAGTTATTAGCGGTCCCGATTTCTTCAGAGTTTTTTATGAGCTATGCTGGTTTTTTTGTTTTTCAAGGGAAAATGAGCTATCCATTAGCGATCCTTATCACGGTGGTTGCGGCAATGGCTTCGGTTTCAACCACCTATTGGATTGGGCGGAAGGGTGGCTACAAGCTGGTAGAGAAATATGGTAAATATATTCATTTTGGGCCCGGAAAATATACAAAAACAGCTGCATGGATGGAGAGATCAGGAAGTAAATTACTCGTTTTCTCCTACTTCGTACCAGGCGTCCGCCAATTTGCTGGATATATTTCTGGCATTTCGCGAATACCGTATCGCAGGTTTATCATCCCATCGTTCTGTGGCTCACTATTGTGGGGTTCTAGCTTTGTCACACTTGGAAAAGTATTAGGTCCGCAATGGGAAGGATTTCACCGTGCGGCTTCTAAATATTTG
>CAURFY010000359.1:0-3347 GCA_963524115.1 uncultured Bacillus sp. | reverse complement strand
GCTTGCCCATTGGCGTGCCCTATTGATTGCCCGCGCAATTGAAAATCAATGCTATGTGATTGCTTGTAATCGATCTGGAGACGATCCAAATAATCACTTTGCTGGACATTCTATCGTCATTGATCCATGGGGAGAAATTGTGGCAGAGGCCGATGACACTGAGTCTGTATTATTTGCAGAAATTGATTTGCGGAAAACTAGAGAAACCAGAGAATCAATCCCTGTATTCTCCGATCGTAGACCTGAATATTATCAGTAATACTCTTTTAGAGAGGCTGAATGACGCTATCATTTTCTGATAGCGTTATTTTTATTTTAAATACAGGAGTAGCAATCAATCTTAGCCCCAAAAAAACTGATAGCCTCAATGGCTACCAGATTAAAATAAAAATATTATTATTGAAGCATACTTTATTTTTTTATAAGGCTCCTTCAAGTTTAAGAAGTTTCTCTTTCAAATCCACTCTCGTACCTGCATATCCAGTTAATGAGTTATTTTTACCTATTACTCTGTGACACGGAATAATAATTGGAAATTTATTGGCCCTGTTGGCTTGTCCAATCGCTCGAACAGCTTTGGGATTGTCAATTGAAACGGCAATGTCTAGATAGCTCCTTGTTTCACCAAAAGGAATTAAACACAATTGCTCCCAAACAGCCTTTTGGAAATTGGTCCCAGTGATCTCTAGGGGTAAATTAAATTCTTTTCGGCTTCCATTGAAGTATTCATTTAGTTGTTTTGTACTCTCTATTAAAACTAGATCATTCGGTTGATGGGTAATTTTCTTGAGGTCTTCATGTTGCTGAAAATCCTCTTCACCGAAATAAATGACTGAAAGTACATCCCCATTTGAGACTAAGTATAAATCACCAATTAAAGAATCTATTTTAGTATAAAACTTCATTTAAATCACCCTTTCTAGACCATTATACTTCTTTATTACAAAAACTGACCCAGCTCGTTTTACAGAGTTGGGTCAGTTTCTTACTGCCTATTCTTATAATAATGGTGTTTCGTGTTTAGCTTTTAATTTTTGCCATCTTCTATCCACTTCTACTTCAAACTCTTCAAGCAGATGCTTGTTGTCCTCTTTTAAAAGATGCTTTGTTTTACCCATATATTTTAACCATTCTGAAACTGGAATTTTTTTATTCTTAGCTTCGGGATCATACGTAATCGTCGTTTCCCCTTGTTCCACTTCATAAAGTGGGAAGAAGTTGGAATTAACCGCTGCTTCCACAATGACATTTCCATAACGATCGTCTGATTTCCAGTTTAACGGACAAGCAATCAAAATCTTGCCATATACAGTTCCAACATTTTGTGCATACCATTGAGCCTTAGCTGCCTTTTTAATTAAATCTTGCGGGAATGCTTCAACACCGGTAAACACGTACGGGATATTGGTTGATGCCATTATTTGCGCCGTATCTTTATGATGGAATGTTTTCCCTTTTTGGGCTTTTCCAACTGAAGACGTACTAGTCATGTGACCTAATGGTGTTGAGTAAGACATTTGTGATCCAGTGTTCATATAACCTTCATTATCATACTCCAGCATAATCAAATGATGGCCACGAAGTGCTGTACCAATTGCTGAACCCATACCAATATCCATTCCACCATCACCAGTAATCATAACGAAGGTTGCATCTTCTGCTACCTCGATTTCACCACGACGTTTTAATTCCAAAAATGCCTCAACTGTACCAGACAATGTTGCTGCACCATTTTGGAACAAGTTGTGGATCATCGTTTGTTTATGAGAAGTATATGGATAAGCAGTCGTTGTTACATAAGCACAACCTGTTTGATACAGGACAACAACATCGCCTTCAATCCCCTTGAAGAACAATTCAAGTCCACCGAAAATTCCACAACCTGGGCAAGCACCATGGCCTGACGCAAGTCGCTTAGGTTTAGTAGTAAGTGCTCTTAACGGAGGAATCTTGACCTTTAATTTATGTGTTTCTTCATCTTGTGTAACCTGAATAAGTCCTGTTTTATAAGCATCGCCATGTTGTGGTTCGATAACTGGTTTTAGAACTGTTTCCGGATTACCTGGAACATGTCCATAATAATCAAATGGCTTTTGTGCATAACCTTTATCCATTGCCTCGATTGCCATATTGAAAAAGGCTTCAGCATCATCTGCATAAAAATCTTTTCCGCCAAGTCCAAATACTCGGCTAAGGACAACGGTTTGGTTTTGTTTATCTTCTTGAAGTGCTGATTTCACTTCATGTGTTAAGTTAGGACCATTTGCACCATAAGAATCCGCACGTTCACCAACAAGCAATGCTTTCACATTCTTTAATGCTTCACGGATTTCCTTAGCTGGGAAAGGTCTGATAATATTCGGGCTAATAACCCCTGCCTTGATGCCTTGTTTTCTAAGTTTGTCGGCAACATCCTTTGCAGATTCACCGGCAGAGTTTAATAGGAACAACGCTACTTCGGCGTCTTCCATTTTATATAAATCTAGGACGCTATACTCACGACCTGAAAGTTTCGCATATTCCGAGGCAATTTCTTGGTAAACTTCCCCAGCACGATAAATCGCTTCCGACTGCTGGAAGTGATTGCTCATTAAGTCGTTGCCATCCATATGGGCACCAATCGTAACAGGTTTTTTAGGGTCTCTAGCAAAACTATAATCTGTTGGACATTCCCCAACAAACTCTTGGACTACTTTACGATCTTTAAAGAACTCAACTTTACGCTTTTGATGTGAAGTGAAGAAACCATCATAAGCTACGATAACTGGTAATCTCACTTTTGAATGTTCCGCAATTTTTAATGCCATGATATTCATGTCATAAACCGCTTGCGGTGTTCTTGCTGTTAAAATTACCCAGCCAGTGTTAAGCGCATAGTATAAATCTGAATGATCACCACGGATATCTAGCGGACCGCTAACCGAACGTGTAACCAGATTCATAACCATTGGAAAACGAGTTCCCGCTTGAACTGGAAGCTGTTCAATCATATACAATAATCCGTTAGCACTTGTCGCATTGAAAACACGTGCACCAGTTGCAGCTGCACCATAACAAATCCCCGCTGAACCATGTTCACCATCGGCTGGAATAAGTTTGATGTCGTGCTCCCCACGGGCTTTCATCATATCAAGATATTGGGCAACTTCGGTTGATGGAGTAATTGGAAAATAACCCATAATATGATAATTAATTTGTGCTGCAGCCATTGCTGCCATTTCATTCCCTGATTCAAAAGTTACTACTTGTTCCTTAATCATATCTGTTGGTACATTTACTTTTGATTTATTATCTTCAAGAATAGTCATTATCTCACCCCTCCAGCCACGTATGGAAAGTTTTGTTTG
>CAURFY010000358.1:0-3359 GCA_963524115.1 uncultured Bacillus sp. | reverse complement strand
GTCCATAAAGTGGGAAGTGACGGAGTTGTTAATAAATACGATCTTCGCTTTTGCCAACCTAATAAACAATCAATGAAGCCTGAAGCAATGCATACATTAGAGCATTTACTTGCTTTTAATATCCGTAAGCACTCAGAAAAGTACGACCACTTTGACATCATTGATATTTCACCTATGGGATGCCAAACTGGTTATTATCTAGTTGTTAGCGGCGAGCCAACTGTCGAAGAAATTATTGATTTGCTTGAAGATACTATGAAGGATGCAATCGAAATTACAGACATCCCTGCAGCAAATGAGAGACAATGTGGTCAAGCAAAGCTCCATGACTTAGAAGGAGCCAAGCGTCTAATGAAGTTCTGGTTAGAGCATGACAAAGCTAATTTAAAAGAAATTTTTGCATAATAAGAAGAGGAATCAAAAAAGCAGGGAATGACGTTAATCGTCAGTCCCTGCTTTTTTGAGATTTTCATTGTCTTCAAAATTTGGAAGTTCATCAATCGGATCTACCGTATGCTTAAAGGAATAGGCTTTTGAAGTAGTTAAAACTGCTAATAATAGGACAACAAATACAATAATAATGGAAATCACCATAACAGTTAGCATTATTTCCCCTCCCCATATTCTTTGTTATTTTATCACAAAATTCCTACTTTTGAGAAAGATTACGTTTCGAAGTTCTAGTATTTTTGAGGTAATAAAGAAAGCTGGCAAATAATTGCCAGCTTTTGTTATGTATTGATTTGATTAATGAATATTCCGTGGCAAATTGGTTTGTGGACGGTGTTGTCCATACTCTTCTTGGGCGAATTTTTCCTTTAAACTCTCAATTAAATAAAGACCAACTAAGTTATATATCTCTTGCGTGGACAGATCATGGATTAATTGTAATATGTCATCTCTACTCATTTCTTCCAAAATGGCAAATGCAAGCATGTCGATATCTTCGTCGTCTCCGGTTAATTTGTTTCGGTATAATTCAAATAGTTCATCCACTAACTTCACTTTCAACACCTCCGTTTCTTTTTTGTAAGTTAATAATCATTTTATGTTGATCCTTCTTATTAAATCCCTCAAAATAAAGGATTTATTCCTACCCCGTCTATATGTAATTTTAGTTTACCCTAAAACCATATGTAGGTGTTAGTTTTGTAACTCAAGATAAAGAAATATTTTCCGCTTTAAAGAACATGGAAAACTTAAGGAATAATACAAACGAATATATGGGAAACGATAAGGAACAACGAAAGGGGATGAAAGGGATGCCGTTAAATAAAAAAACCTATTATATTGCGCTCGGAACCGGAGAAATTATGCAAAGTGAAACTGACTCACCTTGGAATTATAAAATTTCCGCAACCGATGATGAAATAATTCAGTTAAGAGAATATTTTGATCAAAATTACTCTACCGAATGGAAAAGTTTTTTTCGTTCACATGTTCCTTATATTCAATATCACTATGATCGAGAAAATGACGACTATGATGAAACGACAGAAAAAATTTATAAACTGATTTATGAACTCGGTGATGAACAGGCAAAACAACATATTCGCTCGATTGGAATACTTCCAGACATCACCTAATTGTGGACAATAAATAAGGCACTTGTACCGTTCTTATTTCCCGCTTCTACTTTCCTATTGTAAAATAGGTAATAGGAGATACGAGCAGGGGGAATTAAATTGGATCAATTTTTTGATCATAATGGGTGTACAGTGCGATTGGCCTTTAGGCTAAATGCTTTTTCAGAAGCTAGTAGGCATGTAATCGTGATTTGCCGTTATCATAATAAGTGGTTGTTAACCTCACATAAAGAGCGTGGCTGGGAATTTCCAGGTGGGAAAATAGAACCTGGAGAAAAACCAGAACAAGCTGCATTAAGAGAAGTTTTTGAGGAAACAGGTGGTGTGCTAGACACTTTTGTTCCACTTGGGGAATATGAGGTGTCCAATGGTTCAACTTGTTTTGTAAAGACTATTTTTTATGGAACTGTAGGGGATTTGATTGTTAAGAACGATTATATGGAAACAAATGGCCCAGTTTTTGAAGATGACAATATCCTTGAAGCACGATTTCAAGAAAAATACAGTTTTATTATGAAAGATGACGTGATTAAAAATAGTTTGGAACAACTAGCACAATTAAAATTTTAAAAAAAATAGACAAGGTTGTAGTCCTTGTCAAAATTAATGCTTAGTTTTTTATTATCTTTTTTTCTAATAAGGAAACCAATTGATACATCAAAGTTGCAAACACCGCGATGACCAGGAGCGATAATAATACCAGAGTAAAGTTAAAAACTTGAAATCCGTAAACAACCATATAGCCAAGCCCTTTTGAAGAAACAAGGAATTCGCCGACCATCACGCCGACCCATGATAAGCCAACATTAACCTTGAGTGTTGAAATAATGGTTGGAAATGAAGCGGGTAAAATCGCCTCTCTAAAGCTTTGAATTCTTGTTGCCCCAAGTGTTTGTAATACTTTGAGATAATTAGGATCCACTTCTTTAAACGAAGTGTAAACAACTATTGCTGTAATGATGATGGAGATGATGGCTCCCATTGTAATAATGGATGTAAACCCGGGACCCAACGCTACGATGAGAATCGGCCCAAGGGCTACCTTTGGCATCGCATTTAATATCACTAAATAAGGATCAAGTATTTTTGAAATCTTCGGGGACCACCATAGAATAGAGGCTAAGATGGTACCCAGTAGTGTTCCAAGAATAAATCCCAATACCGTTTCGGTCAGCGTAACGCCAATATTAGTAAGTAAAGAACCATCTGCCATTTTTTGAATAAATAATAGATATATTTTTGATGGAGAGCTAAAGATTAACGGATCGACCCATAGTTTTCGACTTGCTAATTCCCATCCTGAGAAAAACACGAGAAAAATGATAAGCTGAGAAAATCGAACCCAATTTTTTTCCCGTTTTAGGGATTGGAGATAATTATGGTGCAGGAGATTGATGTTTGACTGTAGAGGCTGTTTCAAGGGATTCCAACTCCTTCCAAATTGTTTGGAACAGGGGAGGATATGTTTCATGATTCCTAGTATTAAAAGGAGTTAGACTTTTGAGTTCTTCTGGGACATCAAATTCTTTATACAGTCTCCCAGGTTGGGATGAAAATAAATAAATCCGGTCACTCATGGCGATTGCCTCGCCAATATCATGTGTAACAAGGATTGCAGTCTTGCCATATAAGGAGAGTGTCTTGGATACTAAATTTTCTAGTCTGAGCTTTGTTTGGTAATCCAAGGCGGAAAAGGGCTCATCGAGCATGAGCAGTTTTGGGTCCATGGCGAGTGTTCTAACCAAAGCAACCCGCTGACGCATTCCACCGGAT
>CAURFY010000357.1:0-3388 GCA_963524115.1 uncultured Bacillus sp. | reverse complement strand
GGTGGAAAGCTTTATTATGACGGCGCCAATCTAAATGCAGTTTTATCAAAAGCACGGCCTGGAGATATGGGTTTTGATGTGGTCCATTTGAATTTGCACAAAACATTTACTGGACCACATGGTGGTGGTGGACCTGGTTCCGGTCCAGTCGGGGTGAAAACAGAGCTGATACCGTTTTTGCCGAAGCCGGTAATTGATAAATGTGGAGAAGAATATGTCCTAGATTATAACCGCCCACAATCAATCGGGCGTGTGAAACCCTATTATGGGAACTTTGGTATTAATGTTCGTGCCTACACTTATATTCGCTCAATGGGCCCAGACGGTCTGAAGGCGGTAACTGAATATGCTGTCTTAAATGCAAATTATATGATGAGAAGGCTCGCCATGTATTATGATTTGCCGTTTGATCAGCATTGTAAGCATGAATTCGTATTAAGCGGAAGACGTCAGAAAAAGCTTGGTGTTCGCACACTAGACATTGCCAAACGACTGCTTGATTTTGGCTATCATCCACCAACGATTTATTTTCCATTAAACGTCGAAGAATGTATCATGATCGAACCGACGGAAACAGAATCGAAGGAAACGTTAGACGCCTTTATAGATGCGATGATTCAAATCGCTAAAGAGGCCGAAGAAACTCCAGAAATTGTTCAGGAGGCTCCACACACAACGGTAGTCGGCAGGATGGATGAAGCTTTGGCAGCCCGTAAGCCGGTATTGAGGTATCAAAAGTAGCGTTTTAATATTATAAGCGAAATGACAATAAAACATGAGACCTTCCCCATAATGCGGGAAGGTCTTTGTCTATATTAAAAATGATCATGGGGGATGAGTCGAAGGGGTGATAATAAATTCTAAACAGAGCGGAACAATATATTACAAAGTAACTAAAAGGAATGATATCTGTGAAAAAGCTTGTTTTTCTTCTGTTAATGATATTTGCGTTATTTGTTCCAACTCAAGTTTTTGGAGCGCAGAAAGTGCCAATCCTAGTTTATCATTCAATCGACGAGTTCCACGGCCATGGTTCTAAAGAGTTGTATGTGACACCAGAAAACTTTGAAAAACAAATGCTATATTTAAAAAATCAAGGTTATACCTTATTAACATTTGAGAATTGGCTGGATATCAACAAGGTGAAGAAACCCGTTTTTATTACCCTTGATGATGGATACAAAAATAATAAAAACGTTTTGGCTATTTTTCAAAAGTTAAAGAATGAACAGTTTATCCCTAGAGCTACCCTATTTGTTATTTCAGATTTTATTGGTAAGCAAAATAGATTATCAAAATTGGAATTGAAAGAGATGGCCGATTCAGGTTTTTTCTCGATTCAATCTCATACTGCAACACACCTTGATTTAACGAAAAATCCAAATTTTGAAAATGAATTAAAGGGTTCAAAGGAAAAAATTCAACAGATCTCAGGGAGACCTGTTATCGCCTTAAGTTATCCTTATGGAAATTTTAATGATCGTGTCGTTTCCGAAACGAAAAAGTATTATCAATTTGGTCTTACTACTACCCCAGGATTATTTTCAAAAAAAGGAATCGAAAACGAGAATTTCTTTCTCCCACGAATCTATGTAAAATATTCAACTACTCTTGATGATTTTGCCAATATTGTGAAATAATCTTATTCCATGTATGTTTTTATTGAAATGGCTCTGTTAAACTAGAATGTTGATTTCCGTTCCAGGCGCTTCGCTTTCCGCGGGGCGGGCGGTGAGCCTCCTCGGCGCTAAAGCGCCTGCGGGGTCTCACCTGTCCCGCTGCTCCCGCAGGAGTCTTCGCGCCTTCCACTCCAATCAACATGTGCAAAAATCAACATTGAGCTTTAACACAGCCATTGAAATAAAAAGCACTTTCTAAATGAACGATAGAAAGTGCCTTTGTATATTTAGTGTGAACCTGAAGTGTTAATGTTTTTTAAATATTTTTCCTCGATTTTCTTCTCGATTCTTTCCATTTCGTAAGGGTTCGTTTCAATTTCTATTCTGTTTTGAAGAACGAGTTGTTGTAAGTTTTTACGATTTCTTCTTTTCATTTTCATTGCCCCCTTTAATTAACATCATAACAGTAGTGTTAATAGTGTGAACGGGTAAAATATTACAATTTTTTGAACATTTTAAAATGGGGCGAAAAAGGTGAATTTTTCTATTATATGAACAAATGGATAGATCAATGGATTACGAAATATTATCCATTATTGAAAATAATAAAAGGCTAATCGCAATGGATTAGCCTTTTTGTTGGAAGAACATTTTTATTTAGCTTTTACTTTACCTGTCCAAAGTTTGAACCCGCCTTTTAAATGCGATAGTTCTTTGTAGCCTCTTCTATATAAGAATTGAGCTGCGCGCCCACTTCGCATGCCACTTTGACAATACAAGTATACAGGTTTGTCCGGGCGAATTTCCTTCATACGCATTTTCATTTGCGAAAGAGGGATGTTTCTCGCTCCAAGAATATGCCCTGCTTCAAATTCATTCGGTTCACGAACATCAATTAATTGTGCTTTTCGATAACCAGCACGAAATTCTTCTTCTGTCAGGGTTTTAACAATTTTTCGCTGATAGAGCCAGGTGCCGATAGAGTAAAATAAAAAAGCTGCGGTAATGATTAGAAGGAAATATAGTGTATCCAATGTTCCTACTCCTTTCAAGCTTTCATAAGCCAACTTATATTATATAAGGCGAACCACTTAAGAGTAAAGGGAATCCAAAAAAAACTTTACGAAAAGTGAACCAAAACCATCTTGTTTTGTTTTTAGCAAATGATTTGCTAGACTGTTACCATTGGTAGTTTATTAACATAAAGATGAGGCTAATGTATGAAAAAGAAAAAAGAAGTTTGGCGTTTCATTGATTCAGGTGAGTGTTCTCCATCTTTTAATATGGCTCTAGACGAAGCCCTTTTAGAATGGCATAGTGAAGGGAAAATCCCACCAACTATCCGTTTTTATGGTTGGAATCCTGCGACATTATCGATTGGTTATTTTCAAAAGGTGGACAGGGAGATTAATATGGATTCAGTTAAAAACCATGGGCTTGGATTTGTTCGCCGGCCAACAGGCGGTCGTGGTGTCCTTCATGAGCATGAGTTAACTTATAGTGTTATTGTCTCCGAAAATCATCCGAAAATGCCAAAAACGGTTACGGAAGCGTATCGTGTTATTTCAGAAGGTGTCTTAAAAGGATTTCATTATTTAGGTCTTGAAGCCTATTTTGCAGTTCCGAAATCGGAGGATGAAAAGGAATCCTTAAAAAATCCACGATCTGCTGTTTGTTTTGATGCGCCAAGTTGGTATGAATTAGTTGTTGAAGGACGGAAAGTTGCTGGGAGTGCCCAAACAAGGCAACAAGGTGTCATCCTTCAGCAT
>CAURFY010000356.1:0-3399 GCA_963524115.1 uncultured Bacillus sp. | reverse complement strand
TTATTTGTATAAATAGAAACCCCTTCAACATCTACATTGGGAATGGAATAAGGTCCACATGAATGCTCAACAGCAAAGTCTAACACCGCAGGTCCCAATGTTGCATAGGCACCTGTATCAGCCCATATCCTAACTTGATGTGCTAGAATCTCACCATTTTGATTCACGCCAGTTTTCATTGATATTTTCATTGGGTGCCTTTTTAGTCCAGCCTTTACAGACTCCAATCTAGTTTGGTGGATTTTTACTGGTCGCCCACATCTAATCGCAAGAAGAGATGCATAAGGTTGAATATTTAACTCATCTTTTCCACCAAAGGATCCTCCAATTGGACTGGATACAACCCGAATTTTACTTTCAGGAAGATCGAGGATTCGCGCCAATTGCATTCTATCCTTAAATCCATGTTGTGTTGCTGCATATACAGTAATTCCACCCTCGCAATTTGGGACAACTATTCCGCCTTCGGTTTCCATATATACATGCATTTGCCGCGGTGTATGATAAATTTCTTCAACAATGACATAACATCCCGAAAGGATTTTCTCCACGGCTTCACCGTTTTTATATGAGGCGCGATGAAGAATATTCCCGTTTGGGTGAAGTTTGGCACTGTCGGCTAGAATCGCCTTTTCTAGATTATTAATAATCGGCAAAATTTCATATTCAACCTGGATTAACTTAATAGCAAGATTGGCGATTTCCTCTGTTTCTGCAGCAACTGCAGCAACTGCATCACCTACAAACCGAACACGCTCTTCACACAACACGGGTTGATCTGGAAATACCAGTCCAAACC
The DNA here is from genome assembly GCA_963524115.1 of uncultured Bacillus sp. GTDB lineage: Bacteria > Bacillota > Bacilli > Bacillales > Cytobacillaceae > Bacillus_BU. Next base: position 2,600 of record CAURFY010000356.1, on the reverse strand, counting down.
GGTTCATCCCTGGAACATCTTCATGTGTGATAACCGCTACCACACCTGGCAATTTTTTTGCTTTTTCCGTGTTAATCGAAACGATGTTTGCATGCGGATAAGGGCTTCTTAGAACTTTTCCATACAGCATGTCTGGATAGGATAAATCAGTTAAGTATTTCAATTCACCAGTAACTTTTTTGAGGCTATCCGGTCTAATGGTCCACTTTTCTCCAGCTGTTTCCTTTGTTAATCTCATCTCTACTCCCCTATCTACCCTTTAATTGTGCAATTTTTCAAAAATGATAATAGTAGGTTCGTTGCCACTGTTTTACGATATTTAGCAGTAGCAAATGGGTCATCATATGATTCCATCTCTTCAAAAATCGATCTATACATGTTTTTCAATAATTCTGGAGTGGCAATCGTGCCCTCTAATAAAAATTCATTTTCAACTAAACGTTTCGGTATATGGTTTCCCCCACCAATTGTTAAGCGCACTTCTTTTAAGCGATTCTCATTTTCAATTTTGCAAACAGCTGAAACTGTTACTAACGCAGCGGTGAATGTCTCCCTTCTTCCCACTTTTCGAAAATATCCCTTCTTATCTAAATCCTCATTATTATTTGGAATCAGGATGGAGCAAATAATCGAATTGGGCCTCTTATATAGCCATTCCTCTAAAGTCACTGTTAAATAGCGGTTGTTTTGATAAATGATCAATTTAGCATTTAGCGCAAGTAAGGCAGGAATACTATCACCAACTCCACTTGCAATATTACCACCAAGCGTCCCCCGATTACGTATTGCTGGCGCAGCAATATTCTTGCAAGCAGTTACCAGAATACCAGCGTTATTCATGATTAACTGTTCTTTTTGCGCTTCTGTTAAGGTGGTGAGTGCACCTATTTTGATATATTTTTCACCATCCATAGTGATTGGAGAAACACCACGCATTTCTTCGATTAATTCTAGGCTAATGATATTTAACGGGGGGGCTAATCCCATTTCCCAATTTGCTTGGAGAAGAGTTCCTCCTGAGATATAGCAAGTGTTTTCTGTTTGGCCTAGTTTCGAAGCATCCTCTAGTCGAGCGGGGATATCCACTCTTGAAAACAGCTTATCAATTTGACATGAACCCATCATGCAACACGACCTGTTTTTATGATCTCCGCTACAATACTAATAGCGATCTCGTTTGGACCTTCTGCTCCAATTGGTAAACCAACTGGATAATGGACCCAAGCGGGAGTTACGTAATCTTTTAACAACCGCTTGCTTCGTTCCTTTGAACCTAATAAGCCCAAATATTGAAGCTCTCCTTTTAACAATGTCTCGAGGAGCTCTTCATCCTTTTGAAAGTGGTGAGTCATGAGGATCACATAGTCATCTTTTGAAGGTTTAATTTTCGAAATAAGTTCAGATGGAGTGCCCACTCTAATGTTGTGTGCATTTGGGAAGTATTGAGCATTACAATAAGCAGGCCGCCAATCTGCGACTGTAACTTTAAAACCAGTTTTGTTAGCAATGTCTACAAGTGGAATAGCATCTAAACCTGCACCGAAAACAATTAAATGAGGTCTTGGGGAGATCTGTTGCACATAAAGAAATCCATTATCGGTACATGAATAGTGAAGTCCTTGGTCGGGTAGCGTTGATAATGGAGGAATAGTTCCTTGCCAACTTCCAAAAGAATGTCCGTTGCTCGAGAGGAAAATGTAATCAGTCACTTCGTTATCCTTTGTCATTTTTTTTATCATGGTTACAACGTTTGCTTGGTCTAGCTCCCTTTTTAAGGTACGAATATTTTCACGTAATTGCTGATGAACTGGTTCAAGTAAAACTTTAATGACTCCCTTACATCCATTCCCGTGCCCCCAAATCAAATCGTCCTCTTCCATCAAATTATAAGAAGTCATGTAAGATTTATTTTCCCGTAAAATAGAGTTAAACCGTTCAGACAAATCTGTCTCAACACACCCACCACTAATCATTCCAGTTTGCGTACCATTTTCAACCATAACCATCCATGCACCTACTTTTCTGTATGCAGAACCTTCAACTTGAACAAGAGTGGCCAGTACATTCATCTTAGTAGATAAACTGATTTTATCGATCACAGAATAGATATCAGGCAATGAATCGGCCCCCTTTCGCAATGTTTAGAGAACTTGTACTGCTGATTGATTAGGAATCTTCCACTCGCTTTAACAATCTTTTAATAGACTGATCTGCCTCATGTAAAATACTTTTCCTATCCATGGTTAGCATGTATCGATTTTCCATTACGATTTTCCCATTAATAATCGTCGTTTCGACATCTGCTCCCGTCGCCGAATAAACGATGCGGGATATCGGATCGACACCATGGGAAGGAAAAGTGTGAAAATCATTTAAATTCAACATCACAATATCAGCCTTTTTCCCTGCTTCTAAACTACCAATCTCATTTTCAAGGCCCATCGCTTCTGCCCCTCCAATTGTTGCCATCCGAAAGACAGTGTAGGCATTCATGAATGTCGGTCCATGGAAAGATTTTTGGATAATGGAAGCCAACCTCATTTCATTAAACATATCTAAATTGTTATTACATGGGGCACCATCAGCACCGAGACTACAGG
>CAURFY010000355.1:0-3400 GCA_963524115.1 uncultured Bacillus sp. | reverse complement strand
TTTGATTCGAACCAAATGGTCAAGCATGAAAATTTGTGAACCATTTAGGGAAGGGTCAAGTAACCATTTAGCCTCTTTTTCGTGAATATAAACAGGGATTTTGTAATGATCTCGGATTGTATCAACTGCCCCAATATGATCAAAATGAGCATGAGTTAACAATATTGCCTGAGGTTTTGTGTTAAGCTCATCAATTAGCCCAATCAATTTATCTCCTTCTTCACCCGGATCAATGACCAAACAAGCTGCTTCTTTTATTAAAAGGTAACAATTGGTTTGTAATGGACCTAACGGTATCTGTCTCCACTCCATCATAGCACCTCCACTTTCACAATCTTACATGTTTATTTTACATCAGATATGAAAAAGAGTAAAAGAAGCCATCCAATGGATATTCAGCCAGTTTATAAATTATTAAACGAATTTTAGTCTGCATAAAAAATAGACCTATTTTTAATCTCGACAAAACGATAGAAAAACTATAAAATAGAAACGAATGTGAATATTTAGGCTATTACATACAAAGTGGGACAACAGGGGTTTTGCTCAATTCAAATTGAGCTTGTCTTCAAACGACTTGTAAAAAAGGGGGCTATGATTATGGGATTGGTCATTGTATTTGCTTTAGTAACGATTCTTGCAGCCATCGGAACATTAAGAACTTTAAAAAATAAAAATTTCCTTGGCTTATTTTTTGCAGCTGCTTCTTTCGCTGTTTTTGGCTGGTTTACCGTTATGACCGTTTTACACCACGGATTTCCAACAGCGCACTAATAATTTAAGGGTTAGCATTTCTTTATCATTAACAAAACGAGCTGCTTTTTATTAACAGTTCAGTTTGTGATTAAAAAAGAGAAGTAAACACAATTAGCAGTCCAATTCAGATGAAATGGACTGCTTCTTTTTGCCGATTTGACGGTTGAAAAGTCTTATAAAAATTAAACGCTCAGAGTTTTTTATTCTCTGAGCGTTTTGTTGTACCGTACCGATTATTATGCTTGTTCCTTAATTTTTAACTAGAGATATCATTTTCTTTGATTGCAAATCGATAATATTTTCGAATTGAAAGCCATATAAACATAGATTCCCATTAGGTGAAATACTGATTGGCTTATTCTCCATTCCTTCTAACACTACATTTTCCTTTTTGCTATCAAGATGGTATTGCACCAACTGAAATTTCCCTTTGTATGTATCTACTTCTCCACTTGATAGCGGGCGAAATGTTAAAAACTGATTTTCACTTTGAGAGAAATCATAAAAAGGTACAAGCCAATCCGAGAATTTCGTCAATTGTGGAATCGTAAAGGTTTTTAACACTTTGAAATGGTTTGATATAAATGTATAAACCGCTTTTTCCTTGTCGTCTTTATCCACTGATATCAATAATAATACATCATTAAAAGAAGCCAATTGAAATACTCTTGAGAAATCCAACTCTTCACCTTTTACTTCTGATATACCCTGCTTTACAACTGGAGCGTATAGCGCTGGATCATTGTTATCCCAATTTAAGTAAATTAGTTCATCCTTCGATAACCAAGAAGCAAATGGTTGTTGTGATAATGTACTATCTTTCAATTCATTCTTCTTAATGTTCAAGGTTGATACTTGAAATTCCCATTGTTCATTAAAAGAAGAAACGAGAACCAGATCCTCATTAAATGGATTCCAAACTAAGGTAATTTCTGTAGATATAATTGTTTTTTTCGTCAGAGATTTTCCTTTTCGATCAATAACCGTAATAATACCTTCTTCACTGGTTGATGAAGAATGGATTAGCAGCCTTTCCCTTGAAGGACTTATATTAACTGAAACAATCGGGCTCTCACTCTCATACAATTTGATACTCTTTCCAGTATTTAAATTAAAAGTCCATAAAACCGAAACTTGGTCTGTATTTGTTAAATATACAAGCGTTTCATCATCCAACCAGCCCTCAATCGCACCAAATTCCTCTTCGGAAATGGTTATTGGAGCCTTGATTTTCTTGAAAGAATTTCCAAATTTATCAGGGTTGTCCGATTCATTTCCAGTTTCATTTTTTGACTTGTTTGGGTTAGCAGATGATTCTTCAGTGCAACCACTTAAAAGTGATATGGAAATGATAAACATGAAAAGCAGCAGTGCATATCTTTTTCTTAACATACCATTCCCACACCACCCTCTCTATCCATCATATATCAGTACGTAAATTTCACAGAAATGTTTCACTCATTTCGGCTAATTTGAAATTTTTATATTCACAGAAAAAAGCCGAGATGTCGGCTTTTGAATTTTTTTCCAAACGCTTTACAATGATTTTTATTTTAATGACTTTCTTGTCAAAATACAAGGAAATTCTTTAAACAAATTTCTACTTTTTCATATTTAAAGCTGCAAGAAAAATCGGTGAGACCCTTTGGAAAATATTATCAAATTGTGAAAGTGGCAGAGGGTTAATACCTTTTCCCAACTCAAGTGTAAATCCAGGCTTACGAAACTCTTGGATAAACCAATCCTTGAAACCAGCATGACTATCGACATAACATATGGCTTTATAACCACTTACCCTTTCAAATTCTGCAGCTAATCCAGCTGCATCCTGGGGTTCTAGACCTTCGTAACCCCAATAGAACTCTTCCCCTTGGGTATGAAGAGCAATCAGACAATCAAACCCTGAATCCCTAACTAGGTTGGCCATCGCAATAGCTTCAGGTTCTATAAGTGGGGCATCTCCAGGATAATCCCGAGATGCAGGGCCCTTCGGTTCTTTTCGTTCCTTTTCAATTTCCCAGTTAGCGGGAAATTGATTATTTAAATCTACTCCCCGAATATTAGCCTTCCACGCAGTAAAATCTGTACTACCATTATTCATTTTAACTATATCTTCCTTGAGCGATTCTGGAGGACCATTTAAGACCAGGTTTACCCCATCCGGATTTACCATTGGGACAATTGATAATTCAACCTCTTGATAGAAAGGAAGCAGTCTCACCCCATCTATGTGCTGCCCGTTAGTTAACGACAAAAGATAAAAATTAAAAAAAGTCATGGCGATTGCCGTAGTAATCCACTCATTCGCGTGGAAAGAAGCGTTGATATTGATTTTTTTATATCCATTTCCAATCCGTATTTCTTTTAGAGAATTTCCTAAAACAGACTTACCAATAGAGTTTACTTGAATAAAGGGATATATTTTTTTTAATTCATTAATGTCTCCTATCATTGTCATAAAATCATATTTCCTCTTCCCATTTACTATCGGATAAATAACTCTTTTAGGTAACCAGATAGTTTCTCCAATCGTCAGTTGATTAGGATTGACTGATGGATTAAGGAGAACGATAGAATCAACTGACAGGTTTCTAGTATGCGCTAGTTTCCAACATGTATCACCCGGATTTACTTTATATTCTTG
>CAURFY010000354.1:0-3404 GCA_963524115.1 uncultured Bacillus sp. | reverse complement strand
AACCTCTATAAAGGATCCCCTACTTTATTTATTAATTAACTAGACGCTGAGCTTCACGCAATTGAAAGGTGCGAACCTTTCTTGGTAGAAAGCGGCGAATTTCATCTTCATTATAACCAACCTGTAGACGTTTTTCGTCAATGATGATCGGTCGACGAAGCAAACCAGGATTGTGTTTAATCAATTCAAATAAATCCTGAAGTGGCATATTTTCAACATTCACATTTAGTTTTTGAAATGTTTTAGATCTGGTTGAGATGATTTCATCTGTTCCATCTTCTGTCATTCTCAAAATCTCTTTTATCTCATCAATTGACAAAGGTTCAGAAAAAATATTTCTTTCCCGATAAGGGATTTCATGTTCTTCTAGCCATGATTTTGCTTTTCTACATGATGTACAACTTGGTGAAGTGTATAATGTTACCATACAAATTCACACTCCCTTTATATTTGACATATATTGTTAATCGTCTATTAAAATTACTTTATAGCGAATCCCAGATAAAAATTACTTTAAATAAGAAATTTATAATGAAATTATACACCAATCAAATCAAATTGGATACCCCTTTTTAAAAAATCATTTATAATGGAAGGTAAATTAATCCTTCTGTTATATTTAACGTATTTAAAACGAAAAGGTTTCATTTTTTTTGAATTATTTTTGTTATTTTTTATTAAGTGCGATTTTCCTCATAGACATAACATTAAACATAAAAATAATTATTTTGATTTCCATTGTATTTATTATTGTTTTTTTTTCCATTTACACACTTACAAGTGGCCATTTCATACGCAAATTCTCAATTAGAATTTTGCATTGAAAATATTTTTAAATATAATTTAAATATGAGATATTTCCTGCTATCTTTATAATGCAGCTTCTCTTACAATAATAGTAAAGACCTATTCAAAACTAATTTTGGGAATGAAAAATGGGGGGGTATCATGGTAGCTTACATAATTGATTTCACAATTGTTGCAGTCCTAGTAATCGGCATCACTGCAGTGATGGGTGTCGTAACTAATGGTATTGGAATTAAATTGTTCAGCAAAAAACAAAAATCCCAGTTTGTAGACCAATCCAACAAAGTACAAGTTGGGTGGAAACAAGTTGGCGGGGGAAAATAATCAAACTTAAAGTGTAAATATCCTTTAAATTAAACAATAAGAAAAAACGATCTCAATTAAAGAGATCGTTTTTCTTATTGCTTGTAATTCTTTTTGTAGTTTGCATATTCCTTCTCAGAACAGTAAACAAAGTGACTTGGGTAAACTTCTCGCATTTCTAACTTTTCGTCATCTCCGTAATGGTGAGTGCTAGGATCGTACGAATGCCGACGACGTGTACGCTCAGTCTCTGGATCTGGAAGCGGAATTGCCGATAATAGCGAAAGTGTATAAGGATGAAGCGGATTTTTATAAAGTTCTTCCGCAGTTGCTAATTCTACTAATTTACCGTAATACATTACACCAATTCGATCACTAATGTATTTTACCATCGACAAGTCGTGGGCGATAAATAGATAGGTTAACCCTTTTTCACGCTGCAGTTTTTTCATTAGATTTACAACTTGTGCTTGGATTGACACGTCTAACGCCGAAATCGGTTCATCTGCAATAATGAATTCTGGCTCAACAGCCAATGCTCTGGCAATTCCAATCCGTTGTCTTTGTCCGCCTGAAAACTCATGAGGATAACGGTTCGCATGTTCTTTGTTTAAACCAACTGTCTCCAGAAGCTCATACACTCTTTCCATCCGTTTCTTACTGTTTGCTGCCAATCCATGGATGTCTATTCCCTCAGCAATAATATCAGAAACCGTCATCCGAGGATTTAGTGATGCATAGGGATCCTGGAAAATCATTTGCATTTTCCGATTAAATAGCTTCAATTCTTTATGATTCTTTTTTCCGTGAACATCTTTTCCATCAAATAGGACTTGTCCACCTGTTGCATCATAAAGTCGGATAATGGAACGGCCTGTTGTTGATTTTCCACATCCCGATTCTCCAACCAAACCCAGAGTCTCTCCTTTATAAATATCAAAGGTGACATCATCTACTGCTTTGACTAGATCAGGTTTACCTATATTGAAGTATTGCTTTAGGTGTTTAATTTCTACAAGCTTTTCTGCCATATTATTTTACCTCCCCTACCATAATCGGTTTTTCAAAATTGGAGGCCATTTGGCGAATCCTTTTTTTCACTGTTTCTGGTGGTTCAACCTTTGGCGCATCTGGATGAAGAAGCCATGTACTAGCGAAATGTGTTTCGGAAATTTGGTACAATGGCGGTTCCTCTTCAAAGTCAATGGCAAGTGCGTATGGATTTCTAGCTGCAAAAGCATCTCCTTTTGGTGGATTTGTTAAATCCGGAGGTGTTCCTGGTATCGCCGCAAGTTCTGTTTTTTCATGATTATCTAGACTAGGCATAGATGCTAATAAGCCCCACGTATAAGGATGGCGTGGATCGTAGAAGATCTCATCTACTGTTCCTAATTCAACGATTTTTCCAGCATACATAACAGCAACTCGATCCGCAACGTTTGCGACAACTCCGAGGTCATGGGTAATGAAGATAATCGATGTTTCCATTTTGTTTTGTAAGTCTTTCATTAATTCTAATATTTGTGCCTGAATCGTAACATCCAGTGCTGTTGTTGGTTCATCGGCAATTAACAGTTTCGGATTGGCAGCCAATGCAATTGCGATCATTGCCCGTTGTCTCATACCACCTGAAAATTCATGGGGATATTGATTGACCCGTCTTTCAGCCATAGGGATACCAACCAAATTTAGTAACTCTACTGACCGCTGCTTTGCAGCACTAGAGGACATATTTTGGTGTTTCAATAAGACCTCCATAATCTGACGTCCTACCTTCATCGTTGGATTAAGGGAAGTCATCGGATCCTGGAAAATCATACTGATTTCTTTTCCGCGTACTTTTTCCATTTGTTTATCTGTTTTTGGAACGATATCGATACCATTAAATAAAATCTGTCCACCCTTTATTTTACCTGGCGGCATTGGAATCAATTTCATAATAGTTTGTGTCATAACTGACTTTCCTGAACCTGACTCTCCTACCACAGCCAACGTTTCACCTTTGTAAAGATCAAAACTTACACCTCGTACAGCTTTTACCTCTCCTCCATACGTTTGGAATGAGACTTCAAGATCTTTTACTTCCAGTATTTTCTCCATTTTCTCACTCCCTTATTTGCGTAGTCTTGGATCGAGCGCATCGCGTAATCCGTCCCCAATAACGTTAAATGCAAAGATTGTTAAGCAGATAAATGTCGCTGGGAAGAATAGGCGCCATGGATAGTATCTAAGAGCTGGTAAACCATCAGAAGCCATAGTACCCCAACTTGCTAACGGTGGAGTTAGCCCTAAAC
>CAURFY010000353.1:0-3429 GCA_963524115.1 uncultured Bacillus sp. | reverse complement strand
ATAAAATTTTAAAAACCTTTTATCAGGTCTCAACTAATTATGCAGAAGCTCCTTCAATTTTGCCTCTTTTTCTCTGACAATCGGCAATACCTTCTCACCAAATGCTCGCAAGTCTTCCTCATAGTGGAGAAAACCTGTAAGAACGATGTCGACTCCAATTTTTTTCAGTTCAATGATTTGATTCGCTACCTGTTCCGCTGTTCCAATTAAGCCTGTTTTAAAACCATCATTATATTGGATATGATCTTCGAAGCTGGATTCTGCCCACATTCCTTGCCCTTCTGGTGAGGCCGCCCCTGCGGCTTTGACTGATTCTTTAAATCCTTCAACTGCTACTATATTGGCATTTTCCACAATATCTCGTAGTACTTCTTTTGCTTCTGCTTCTGTATCACGAACAATAACAAAGCCATTTACTCCAAATTGGATGTCAACTCTGCCATTTTCATTTCTTAATGCTCTCACTTCATCTATTTGTTGTTTTATTTTTTCAAGCGAACCTCCATTCATAAAATACACGTCTGTACTACGTCCTGCCATTTCTTTGGCTGCGTTTGAGTTTCCACCTTGAAAGATTTTTGGCAGATTAATTGGTTTTGGTTTTAAAGGTGCGTTATTTATCCGATAAAAATCGCCCCGATAATTAGTATTTTCCTTGGTCCACAACTCACGAAGCACTTCGATAAATTCTTCTGAACGCCGATATCGTTCATCGTGGTCGAGCCATGGTTCACCATAACCATTAAATTCGCCTTTAAACCAACCACTTACAATATTAATTGCAGCACGTCCATTACTAATTTGATCAATCGTCGAGATGATTTTTGCCATCACCCCTGGGTGCCATAGACCTGGAAGTACAGCGGTAATGATGTTAATTTTTTTTGTTGAAGCAGCAAGTGCGGACGCAAGTGCAGATGCTTCTAACTGATTTTCAGCCCCATAGCTAGCAAAAAACCTTGTTTGCAAAAGCACATAATCAAACCCGATTTCTTCAGCAATTAATGCATATCGTTTATTGTCTTCAAATGACCAGCCTGTTTTTTGTGGGAGGTTTGATATAACTAGACCTCCACTAACATTCGGTGCCCAATAGGCAAATTGTAAACTCATGATTTTTCCCCCTTAATAATTTGTAAAAAAAAAAGAGGCTCATATCAGAATCCTTAAAATGAAGGATAGACATGGGCCTCCGGTTAACCAGTGGGCAATATTGGGTATTCAGTAATTTATTACTATTTATACAATAAACTACATTAAACACATTAGTCAAGTATGTTTTAAGAAAAAGGATAATATTCTTTCCGTTCACTTTAATCCTGTTTGAAGAAATGTATCCAGAATCATCCTTTTCGTAAAAAAATCACTTCCTTTTGGGAAAGTGACTTTTTTAGTTAAGCTAAGTCCTTTTGTAGACTCTTAATACTTTGAGGGGACAAAGTATTTTTCACAGTTAAATTTGGGTGATTGAGGATTAACGTTACATCAGTGGATCCATTACCAAGCAGATCTTTGGCATACTGTGTCATTGGGAATTTTAGATAATGAACACTTGTGGTGAATTCACGGTCATCATGCACTTCTTCAAAAACGGCTGGAACCTCTTCTTTTCCTACCATCATCATTAAATGATGTTCAATACCTTTTAGGGTAACTAATAAGTCCGAAAGTTTACTTTGGTCATCTAACTCTATGAAAAGAGTAGCCGACAATTCACCCTCATTAGGGATCATATCGGAATAAATTTCGATATATTCATCAATTTCTTGAGGGTCCACTAAATCTTCACAGTTTACCAATTCTTGAATTTGAAATAAAACCGTGTTGCGGTTTTCAAATAATATTGAAATATGTTCCGACAACTGAACCCGACGATTATTTTTATATGTAATCATTTTTTGAAGGTATACTTCTCTTCCGCGACGATATGTATCTAATGGGATTAAATCTTGTCTAGTAATGGTATTAGTCATAAATGTCCCACCTCTATTTTAATTTGTAAAACAACCGTCCCCAAAAAAAATTAGGGACGGCTCATAAAAATTAATCTTCTAAAGAATCGAGTAGCTTTTGGAAACGTTGAGCATGAACACGTTCTGCTTTTGCCATAACTTCCATCCACTCTCCGATTTGGTCAAATCCTTCTTTACGAGCAGTTGCAGCAAATCCTGGGTACATTTCAGAGTACTCATAAGTTTCTCCAGCAATCGCTGAAGCAAGCATTTCTTTGACATTACCGACAGGAAGCCCAGTCGCAGGATCACCTTCACCATTGTTACGTAAATTATCAAAGTGGCCAAATGCATGTTTTGTCTCACCATTTGCAATGCTACGGAATAAACTTGCTACTTCTTCAGCACCTTCAGTGTCTGCCTTATCTGCGAAATAAAGATAACGCCGATTAGCTTGTGACTCGCCTGCAAAGCCTGCTCTTAAATTATCTGCTGTTTTTGTACCTTTTAAATCTGCCATGTTCCATTCCTCCTTGATATTTGATGAATGAATTTAGAAAAAACATTCAACTAAACTCATTCAGTATTCCCCTTTTATGTAATCCAAATAGTTAAACCTAAAGTTTTCTATTTCTTAAGTATATCGTTTTACAAGATAACTGTAAAATTTTTCATTACACATTAACACAAAGTGGAATTTAGGTTCCAATCGGAGTGACTTGTCATTTTTATAATTTAGCCACAATCCATACAGCCTTTTCCGAAAATTAAAATTATAATGATGGTATACATCACATTCATACACAAATAGTTTAAAGAGGAGGTATTTCTTTTATGAGAAACATTACACTTTGCATTCTTTTACTATTTTTTAGTGTTGGTTTGGTCGGTTGTTCAAATAATAAGGAAATTAGCAAACAACAAAAAGTCAATCCTGAAAAGCTACTTGTCACTCTACAGAAGAATAGCCCTCTTGTACCTATTGGCGATATTCCAATTCCTGAGGATAACCCAATGACGCCCGAAGTGGTAAAGTTGGGGCAAACATTGTTCTTTGATCCTCGCCTATCCGGAAACAACGAGCGAAGCTGTGCAACATGTCATGATCCAAATTTAGGTTATGGAGATGGTCGACCAACTTTAAAAATGTATGATGGTCGTGATGGAGCTAGAAATAGCCCAACTATTATCAACTCAGGCTATTACACTACAAACTTTTGGGATGGCCGTGCACCTTCATTAGAGGAACAAGCACTGGGGCCTATCCAAAACCCCAACGAAATGAACCAGAAATCGGACGAACTCATTAATGAATTAAGCGGCATAACAGGTTACGAGGATCTTTTCTTGGCCGCTTTTAAAGACGGAATTACCGAAAAAAATCTGGCTAAAGCCTTAGCTGCTTTTGAACGACAAATTATTGTAAAAGATACACCTTATGATCAATTTTTACAAGGTGATACAAAAGCATTAACCC